>NZ_JBGCCX010000019.1:0-20848 GCF_045105015.1 Psychroserpens sp. | reverse complement strand
GAATGCCAAACGTTTTGGAGAAGATGACCAAAAAGTACAAATAGCGATGTCTAAGTTATACCTATACAATGCTGTAAGTATTGTAGAAGGTAAAGGAAAAGAAAGTATCATTTCATTTGCTGAAGGTGACGAGCAACGTATGATGCTTATGGGACTTAAACGTTTCACTAAATATCAAAACTATCCAGACATCGTTGATTTACGTAACGAAATTGCTGAAAAAGTAAAAGCAGAAAACAAATACTGCTTCTAAAATATGTTTAGTTATCTACCTATTTGAGTGCATTCTTTAAGCCATAACATTTGGTTTGTACTCAATAAGGTAGTTTTTGTTTATAAAATTTCGGCTAATTCAAAATTTATAGACAGTAAAAGCCAATTCACTAACGGGATTGGCTTTTTTAATTTTAGTATATTTAATACTTTCAAAACAACATTTATGAAAACACAAATTTCGAGTCTTTTTTTACTCATCACTTTTCAACTTTTTTCGCAAGCTAATACCGAAGTTTTTATGTTTGATGTAGAAGTTAAATCTTCTACGATCACTATTAAAAATGGAAAAAACTTATCAAACAATGAAGGTTATGATAATCAACCTTCATTTTTAAATGACAGGTATATTTTGTTTGCTTCAACTAGAAATGGTCAAACAGATATTGCAAAATACGATACACGATACGATTCTAAATCTTGGCTTAATTTCACAGAAGGTGGTGAATATACACCTTTAATTATTCCGAATAGAAATGACATATCAGCTGTTCGTTTAGATAAAGATGGAACACAACGTTTATATAGTTATAACGGAAGTAATGGGGACTCTACAGAGTTAATCAAAGACTTAGTGGTTGCATATTATACTTGGTTTGATGAACATACTGTTGTTTCAGCAGTAATTGAAGACGACCAATTAAATCTATTTGTAAGTAACCTTCAAGATGGAACCAATAGAAAATATGAGACTAATGTTGGACGTTCATTCCATAGAATTCCAGGTTCCAATCTAGTGAGTTTTATTTCAAAAGAGAATAAAAATCAATGGCAAATAAAATCGCTTAACCCATTAACAGGAGATACAAAAGTTATCGCAAATACTATGGAAGGGGTTGAAGATATATGTTGGTTAGATAATAAAACATTACTGACTAGTAAAGACAATGTATTGTACAAGTTAAGACTACAAAGAGATAACAACTGGAAAAAAGTTGCCGATTTAGAGTCCGAAGGTATTACTAAAATCACACGTTTAATAGTCAATACTGAAGGAAACAAACTACTCATTGCTGGAGATATTAGTCCGCAACAAGAAGATATTGAAACCACAGAAGCCCCTAATGACACTTCTGAAGAAGACTCAGATAACTCCAATACAGATTCAGAAAGTTCTACAGATGAAACAGGAGTTGAAGCTATCATTCAAAGAAATCTTGATGCCTATAACGCAAGAGACATTGATGCATTTATGAAGGATTATGCAGACGATGTGAAACTATATCAATATCCAAACACTTTACAAACAGAAGGTAAAGAAGCCATGCGTAAATCATATAGTGACTGGTTTAGTCGCGTTAAAGATTTAAGAGCATTCGTTAAAAAGAGAATTGTATTTGGCAATAAAGTTATAGATGAAGAGCAAGTGACAGCTAACGGACAAATTTTAAATGCTGTTGCCATTTACGAAGTTGAAAATGGTAAGATTATTAAAGTAACCTTTATGCAATAACAAATGAAAACATTAGCATTTTTATTACTCGTATTAATTGGCTCAAACAGTTTTAGCCAAGACAAAACTATATTAGAGCCTAAGTTAGAAAATTGTTCATGGATTGCTGGCAACTGGAAAGGAGAAGCATTTGGTGGTCAAACCGAAGAAAATTGGAGCAAACCTTCAGGTGGTTCAATGATGGCAACTTTTAAACTCATCAATGATGGTAAAGTATCATTTTACGAAATAGAAATCATTAGAGAAGTTGAAAATTCATTAGTACTTCAATTAAAACATTTTGATAATGATTTAAAAGGTTGGGAAACAAAAAATGAAACGGTTGATTTTCCGTTAAAAGAAATCACTGAAAACAAGGTTACTTTTGCAGGTATGATGTTTGAAAAAGTAAGTGATAATGAAATGAATGTTTATGTAGATATCGAAAATGACAATGGCGACATTGAAATTGTAAAGTTTAATTATAAAAAATAAAGAAGATTATAATGAAACACTCTAGAGGTCGAATTACATCTTTAAGTGATGGAGTTTTTGCATTTGCAGCAACGCTTATGGTTGTTGACTTAGGAACAACAATAGACTTTAATCATCTTGACAATCAAATATCAAGCTTTATAAGTTTTGGAATTGCTTTTTTTGTAATGATGCTACTTTGGAAACTTCATTATAACTTTTTTCAACGTACTAAATATGTTGATAATTGGATTATAGCCACAAACATCATTTTACTTTTTACTGTTCTATTTTATTTATTTCCTCTTAAATCCTTAATTAATTCTATTACCAAAAAAACACAACTTGGTGAAGATGGTTTATCTCATCTATTCTTACTTTATGGATTTGGATTTGCACTTATTTTTAGTTGCTATGCTTTTTTATATTATCGAGCTTACAAAAAAGACAAGAATAACAAAAACACATCATTATTATTATTTTACCATAAACACTTTGTTATTTTCATATTTACAGCAGTACTATCAATAGTCTTAGCCTTTTTTAAAGTTGGAATTACTTTTGGTTTACCAGGATTTGCTTACTCTACTCTTGGAATAACATGCTATATAAACGTGCTTAGATTTAAAAAGAAACATCCAGACGCATTCAAAAATTAACATGCTTTATTTATTATGAAATATATTTCAGCCATATTATTAGCTTTATTTATAATTCCAATTTATGCCCAAACAAACAAAAAAATCTATGACATTATAGATAATGTTTCCGCAGAGCGCATAAAAAAAGACATCAAAACATTAGCCGATTTTGGTACACGCCATACACTCAGTGACACACTTTCAGAAACTAGAGGCATTGGAGCAGCAAGGCGTTGGATAAAAAATGAATTTGAATCTATTTCTGAAAATTGTGATAACTGCTTAGATATTTTTTATCAGAAAGATCTTGTAAAAAAAGGTGAAAACGATAGAATCACAAAAGATGTTTGGGTTGTTAATGTTGTGGCCATACAAAAAGGCACAAAATATCCAAATCGCTATATTATAATGAGTGGAGATATTGACTCTAGAGTCTCAGATCCGAATAATTTCACTTCTGATTCTCCTGGAGCAAATGACAATGCTTCAGGTATGGCTGGAGCTATTGAAGCTGCTCGTGTATTATCAAAGTATAAATTTGAAAGTAGCATTATTTATGTTGGACTATCAGGAGAAGAACAAGGACTTTTTGGTGGCAAAGGTTTCGCTAATTATGCTAAGGAAAATAATTGGGATGTTATTGGTGTGCTTAATAATGATATGATCGGTAATATTAAAGGTGTTGACGGAGTGATTGATAATCGTACGTTTAGAATATTCTCAGAACCTGTTCCTCCAACTGAAACTGAAAAACAAAGAAAATCGCGTCGCTTTTATGGTGGCGAAGTTGATGGTATTTCAAGACAGCTCGCTCGCTACGTTTATAAAACTACTAAAACATATATGCCAGAAATGAATCCTATGATGGTATATAGACTCGATCGATTTGGTCGTGGAGGGCATCACAGACCTTTCAACGATGTTGGATTTCCTGGAATAAGAATTATGGAAGCTCACGAAAATTACACCCAACAGCATCAAGATATTAGAACAGAAAACGGTATTAATTATGGTGACACTTTCGAACATGTCAATTTTGATTATGCAAAAAAACTTACCACAGTGAATGCTATTACAATGGCAAGTTTGGCCTCTGCGCCTCCTGCTCCAATAACTCTAGGCATCGGTGGAATTGTTGAACCCTCAGTAAAATTAAAATGGAGTCCTGTTGAGGGCACGAAAGGCTATAAAATTTATTGGAGAGACACCACCTCTCCTACTTGGGGTCATAGCCGATATGTAGGCAATGACACTGAGTTCACTTTAGAAGGTATTGTTATTGACAACTTCTATTTTGGTGTTGTTTCAGTTGATGAAAATGGTTTTGAGAGTGTTGTTGTATTTCCAAATCAGATTATTAGAAATTAATGTCTGAAATAAAAGAATATTATTTTAAAACTGATGTAGAATGGCGAAAATGGTTGCATAACAATCATAATACTTCTGTAGGAATTTATCTGATTTTTTATAAAGTAAATCACAACAATGCGTCTATGCGTTGGGAAGAAGCAGTAAAAGTTGCTTTATGTTATGGTTGGATAGATTCTACTGTAAAAAGTTTAGGAGATGGCAAGCGTCGTCAATACTTCTGCTCTAGAAATGAAAAAAGTGTTTGGAGTGCTTTGAATAAAAAATACATAAAAGAACTTACCAAAGCTGGACTCATGGAAAAAAGTGGATTAGCAAAAATCAAAATCGGCAAAGAAAACGGAAGTTGGACTGCTTTAGACAATGTTGAAAAAGGAATTATTCCAAGTGAATTACAATTAGCATTTGACAAAAACCCAAAAGCTTTTGACAACTTCAACAACTTTGCACCTTCCTACAGAAAAGGGTATTTATATTGGTTAAATCAAGCTAAACGTGATTCAACACGTGAAAAACGAATCAATGATATCATAAAGTTTTGTGCGAATAATATCAAAAGTAGAGCTAATTAGTAAATGAGTTTTATGTAAAATTAAAAGGGAAGCAAATTGCTTCCCTTCTTTTAATTATATACCACTTATAAAACTACCGTAAGGGTCTTTAAATTGAATACCCTCAGTGAATCGGTATTTACTGAGTTGTTTAAATTCAACCAAAGCCCAAAGCACAAATTCTTTAACAAAGTAACTTTCATCTTTAGCAATATTAGGTTGATATTCACCCAATAAATCATCTAAAGGAGAAATTGCATCCAGTAAACTCTTATATTCTTTATCTCTCAAATCATCCAAAATTTCAAATCCTTCTTTTTGATTAAAAAACCAAGATACAATATCATCGTATGCGGTTTCTTCAGTATCTTTTTTCAGCTTTTCAATTTTAGGAAAAAATTCAGGAAACAAACTTTTAACCGCTTCTCCTATTAAGTTAAAAGCTACGACTGCTGCTCCTTCTTGTTCTCCTTCATAAACCAATTCAACTTTCCCTGTAATTGCTGGAATAATACCAATAAAATCGCTTAGTCGAAGCATGGTTTTATCATCGCCTGCTAATAAAGCTCTACGTTCAGCTGTGCTTAATAAGTTTTCTAAAGCTGTAATACTTAATCTAGCACTTACACCACTTTTGGCATCAATGAATTCGCTTTCACGAGCTTCAAATACAATCTGTTCTAATAAATCTCTAGCTAAATCTGGAACAACTACAGTATTTTTTTGTTCTTCAACTAATTTAGCTTCCTGTTCTGTAATTAAACGTGCTGTTTCAATATCAACTGGGTAGTGTGTTAAAATCTGACTTCCTATTCTATCTTTTAAAGGTGTAACGATACTTCCTCTATTGGTGTAATCTTCAGGATTTGCAGTAAATAAAAATTGAACATCTAAAGGTAACCTGAGTTTAAACCCACGAATTTGAATATCACCTTCTTGTAAAATATTGAATAATGCGACTTGAATTCTTGCTTGTAAATCAGGCAATTCATTAATCACAAAAATACAACGATTTGCTCTTGGAATCATTCCGTAGTGAATCACACGATCATCTGCATAACTCAATTTTAAATTAGCTGCTTTAATAGGATCAACATCTCCTATAATATCAGCAACAGTTACATCTGGAGTTGCTAATTTTTCAGCAAAACGATCACTTCTATGCAACCAAGTAATTGGAGTATTATCACCTTTATTGGCTATCAATTCTGTAGCAAATCGAGAAATAGGATTAAACGGATCATCATTAATTTCTGAACCTTCTACATATGGAATGTATTCATCTAATAAATTTAACATCAAACGTGCTAAACGAGTTTTTGCTTGACCACGAAGACCTAATAAATTAATATTATGTCTTGAGAGAATCGCACGCTCTAATTCAGGAATTACAGTATTTTCATAACCATGTACACCTTCAAAAGCTGATTCTTTATTTTTTATTTTTTCGATAAGGTTATCTCTTAATTCATCTTTTATTGATTTTGATTGATAGCCCGATTTCTTTAAATCACCTAAAGTTTTTATTGTATCTATTTTCATGTTCTTTGATTGCTTTTGTTTATTCTTCAAGCCTTTCCTTTTATTTAAAACAGGTAATCACTGTTAGCCTTTAATTCTTTTTTTTCTATTTGATTCGTAATCTTCAAAAATCATTTCTCCTAAACCTTTCAAACCAGTATAAAACGCTTTTCCTTGATTTGCTCTAGTAAATTCCTGTACAAATTGCATTAAGTATTGATCTTGAGCAATCATAAAAGTAGTTATAGGGATATGTAATTTCCGAGCTTGTTGTGCCATTGCATAACACTTATTTGTGATGTAAGGATTCAATCCGTTACTATCTTTATAATATTGACCATCAGGTAATCGCAAGCAACTTGGTTTTCCATCTGTGATCATAAAAATCTGTTTATTCGTATTCCGTTTTCTTCGGAGTAAATCCATAGCAAGTTCTAAACCAGCTACAGTATTTGTGTGATAAGGACCAACTTTAAGATATGGCAAATCTTTAATTTCAATTTGCCAAGAATCATTTCCGAAAACAATAATATCGAGAGTATCCTTAGGATAACGAGTTGTAATCAATTCGGCCAAAGCCATCGCTACACGTTTTGCAGGTGTAATTCTATCTTCACCATATAATATCATACTATGGCTGATATCAATCATCAGGACAGTACTCATTTGAGATTTATGTAAAGTTTCTTCAACTACTAAATCATTTTCAGTTAAATTAAAGTCTCCAATACCATGATTAATTTGTGCATTACGTAAACTCTCAGTCATAGACACTTTATCTAAGGCATCTCCAAATTGATAATTTCTGAAATCACCTGTATGCTCATCTCCTATTCCAGGGCTTTTACTTTTATGATTTCCTTGACCGCTTCGCTTTATTTTTCCAAAGATGTGCTCAAGTGCTTGCTGACGAATTGCACGTTCCGTTTTGGCTGTGATTAAGAGACCACTATTACCATCGGGATCAATTTCTTCTTTGATATAGCCTTTCTTCTTTAGGTCTTCAATAAAATCGTCAATTGTATATTCGGCAGTTGTTAGCTCATATTCTTTATCTAGTTCTCTCAACCAAGAAATTGCCTCATCAAAGTCACCAGAAGTATGTGTAATTAACTCTTTAAAAATTTCAAAGAGGGTTTCAAAAGGTGATTTATCAGGAGCTTCGTAAGATTTAAATACGAATCCTCTCTTAAAATCTGTATTGTGTTTCATAGCACCATAAAAATACTGCTTTTAAAACTGAAAATTATTAAAGGAATTGTAAAATAATACGATGCATTTATATTTTTTTATACGCGATAATTATGTCCTATTTTAAAAATTTCGGATATTTGTATTAAAGTTAGAACCTATGTTTTCTAAAGCTTGCGAATACGGAATTAGAGCGTCAATTTTCATTGCGAAAAATTCGCATGAAGGTAGACGAGTAAGTCCTAAAGAAATATCAAAACAAATTGATTCTCCTCAAGCGTTTACAGCAAAAATTTTACAAGCTTTAGTAAGACATCACATTATTAAATCTGTACAAGGCGCTTATGGTGGCTTTGAGATTGACAAAGACCTTATAGCAACAATTAAACTATCTCAAATTGTAGAGGCTATAGATGGCAATAGCGTTTATTCGAGTTGTGGTTTAGGTTTGAAAGAGTGTAACAAAAATCATCCTTGTCCTATGCATGATAAATTCGAATCCATTCGTAATGATTTAAGAGACATGCTAGAAAACACAAATTTAGAGGAATTGGCAACAGGTCTAAAAAATGGGAAAGCCTTTTTAAAAATCTAAAAAAAATTTAAACATAAATAGGATAAAATTATCCGATATAAATTAATTATGGAAGCATTAGAAAAAAACACTCAAAAAGAAATAGGGCAATTCGTTGCTGAAGATTACAGAACTGCTGCAATATTCTCGAAATACAAAATTGATTTTTGTTGCAATGGTAATAGAACAGTTGCAGAAGCCTGTAACAAAAAAGGTATTAACAGTAATATTTTAATGAATGAAATTGAAACAATTTTAAACTCAAAAAGTGGCGAAACGATTGATTATAAATCATGGCCATTAGATTTATTAGTAGAATATATTGAAAAGAAACATCACAGATATGTTGAAGAAAAAATTCCTGTTATACGTCAATTTTTAGATAAATTATGTCGTGTACATGGAGAACGTCATCCAGAACTATTTAAAATCAATGAATTATTTACTGCATCTGCAGGAGAGCTAACCTCACATATGAAAAAAGAAGAGCTTATCCTCTTCCCTTTCATAAGAAAGATGGTAAAAGCTAAGCTTGAGAATGGCGCTGTGCAATCACCTCAGTTTGAAACAGTAGAAAATCCTATTGCCATGATGAAAGATGAACATGATAATGAAGGTAATCGCTTTAGAGAAATTGAGAAACTCACATCAAACTATACTCCACCAGCTGATGGCTGTAATACTTATAAAGTGACCTTTGCTATGTTAGAAGAGTTTGAAAAAGATTTGCATTTACATATACATTTAGAGAATAACATTCTTTTTCCAGAAGCTGTAAAACTAGAGAAATTATTTAATTAAGAATTGGTTTTAAGTTAAAGCTACACTTCCTTTGGGTTGCCTACCTACTGTAATAATTGTTGTTTTTCGAGGGGAACGACAGAAGTTACACTAAATGAAACCAAGGGAAGTGTTCTTTTTTTAATACCTTTAAATATTAAGACTCCACAAATCTCAATATGCTAAAAAAACGGATCATTGTTTGTTTGCTAAATTTTTTTGTAGCTGCATTAATGGGATTAGTATTACGCTATGTCGCAATTGGTAACATAAATATCAATTATCGTTTTTTAACACATGCTCATTCTCATATTGCCATGTTAGGTTGGGTATATTTAATGTTATTTACATTTATAGTCCACTATTTTGCTCCAGAAAACAAGCGAATATACAATCGGTTGTTTTGGTTAACACAGTTTGCAGTAATTGGCATGATGCTGAGTTTTCCTTTTCAAGGTTATGGTGTTATTTCTATCACATTTTCAACATTACACATTTTATGCAGTTACTATTTTGTGTATTTGATATGGATACATCACCAAACGAAATCGAAAGTGACAACACTGCTGCTAAAGACTTCGCTCGTATTTATGCTCTTATCTACTTTGGGAGTTTGGTGTTTGGGTCCAGCTGTTGGATTAATGGGTAAAGCTTCAGCTTTTTATCAAATCGCCATACAATTTTTCTTACATTTTCAATTTAATGGATGGTTTTTATTTGCGGTAATTGCTTTGTTTTTTCACCTATTAGACATAAAAGATTCTAAGTCATTCAGAATTTTTATTAAATTATTAATTGCTTCTACTTTATTAACTTTGGCTTTACCAATACATTGGTTTCAGTCCCATGATATATTATTAAAAATAAATACATTTGGAGTGATTTTACAATTAATTGCTCTATTCTATTTTTTCAAACTTTTAAGTATTCAGTTTACTGAATTTAAGAAAACAATCTCTAAACTAATTACCTACTGTTTATGGCTTGCAATGTTTTGTTTGATTATTAAATCAATGGTACAATTGGCTTCTATACTGCCAGCGTTTGCTGAAGGTTTATATCGTCATCGCAATTTTGTAATCGGATTTATTCACTTATTAATGCTTGGGGTTCTTTCTGGATTTTTATTTTCATTTATCCTTAGAGAGCATTTAAGCAATCCTTCAAAACTATTAGCCTATGGGCTTTATAGTTTTTTTATCGGTTTTACAATTACTGAAATACTCCTTCTTTTTCAAGGTATTAGATTCTATTTTGGAATGCATCTTTTTCCAAATTATTACGAGTTACTTTTTGTTTTTAGTATTTTATTACCACTGGGAATCAGCATCTTAATAATTAGTATTATTAAACAGAAAAAGGGTTAAAACTTAATTAACCTTGAAGTACTCAAAATATTTCAGAATTAATTGTTCCAATCGGACAAGAGCTTCTTTTGACTCTATGCTTGTAGTGGGTTCTCTCAAAATTGAAATCTCATCTAACATAGGAACTAACACCACATGTAATTGATCATGTGGTTCTCCCTTCATTGAGCAGTTTTTAATGATATAACTTGTTTGCTTTGATAGAATAGTTCCTAAAGCCACGTAGTCATTTTTATTTTCTTTTTTGAATGCTGAAATTATAGAATCCATTTGTTTTACACCTTTATGAGTTTCAACATTAGCAATCCATTTTTCACCTTGATCTAACTTGAGTTGTAAGGTATCCAAAATTGAAATGGTTTCTATATCAGAATCCTGATTAGAATTGATTTTATTTTCTTCAGATTTACAGCTAAAAAATAATATCAATAGGCAAACAATCAAATTAATTTTCTTCATAATTAAAAATCTTTCTTTTTAGATTTAAATACAATCCGTAATACAGGCAATACAACCCAAACAGTGAGCGTCACAAAAGATACTATGAGTCCGAAACTAGTTCCAAAGAATTGTTTAAAAACGGCTCCTGTATATCCCAATAAAGCAGAAATATCTAGTTTCAAGAGAATAAGTGTTCGAGATAAATCTATAGGGTTTAGCATGGTTCCAACCAATGATAATTTATCTAAAGGATAATCTTCAAACATAATTAATGTCATTAAGAATAAACCATCATAAATAATCGCTAAAAACAACCATAGCAAAATAGCGTAGCCAAAACCCTTTATCTTATTTTCATTAGATAGTGCGATGTTGAATGCTAAAGCAGTAAAAATTAAAGTTAGAAAAGTTCCTGTAATAAGTAATAACGAGAAATCCCAAATAGCACTACTTTCAAACAAACCATAAAATATAAATGGAATGCCGAGCCCTAGAATTAAGCTAATCGATAAAGACAAAGCAACACCTAAATATTGTCCAAGAAAAATGGATGAACGTTTTAAGGGTTGTGCCAAAAGCAACTCAGTAAATTCTTTGGAATTATAATAATACATGACTCCGAAAATCGTACCTATTAGTGGAACTAATACAATAATCACATTCATTAAAGTAATAACTGCTTTTGATAAATCGTTATTTAAAAACAAGAGCACAATACCTAATAATAAATAGAATGCAAAATAGACGTAACTCCAACGGCTACGCATTAAATCGAAAAAACTATATTTTAATATTTTAAACATGATTATCAGTTAATATAGATGCAATTGCATGTTCAAAATCATGCTGATTAGTCTTTGTTTTTAACTCAGAAATTGAACCTTTAAAGTAAATTTTACCTTCTAGCAAAAAGACAATTTCGTCTGACACTTCTTCTACAAAACTCATGATATGAGATGTAATAAGAATAGTTTTTCCTTTAGCTTTCTCTGCTTGAATTAAATCTTTCAATCGTATCAACGAAATAGGATCTAATCCTGTAGTAGGTTCATCTAAAATAATGAGTGGACTATCAAACATAAATGTCAATACCAGATTCACTTTTTGTTTTGTACCACCAGAGAGATTTCCTAATTTTTTATCTAAAAATGGCTCTAGCCT
The DNA here is from genome assembly GCF_045105015.1 of Psychroserpens sp. Classification (GTDB taxonomy): domain Bacteria; phylum Bacteroidota; class Bacteroidia; order Flavobacteriales; family Flavobacteriaceae; genus Psychroserpens. The sequence goes on along the minus strand of NZ_JBGCCX010000019.1, from coordinate 9,074 downwards.
GAAAAGCTCAATTAAGCTCTTTTCACCAATAGTATGTTGACGTAAATCCTTAATCATTTTGATGAGTTCACTAACCTTCAAATTACTTGGAAAATTAGCAATCTGAGGCAGATAGTCAATTTGATGTCTATATTCAGATTTTTTTTTGATATTCTCTCCTAAAACACTTATGTTACCTTGATCTGGAATAACCATTCCTAAAATAGATTTTATCAAGGTGGTTTTACCTGAACCATTTGGACCTAGTACAGCGAAAATACCTCCATCATTAATGGTTAAATCTAAACCACTCAACACAATATTTTTACCGAATTTTTTATGTAAATTTTGAATACTTACCATTCTATTTTCTTTGTTAATGGATTACGATCTAAAAGATTATCTGGAGTAAATACAGGAGATACTTTTTCAGAAAAATCTATAATATCTATAAACATGCTACGTAATAAAATAATGGTTTCTGGAGTGCGATTTACGATATATGAAAACAATTTCACAGGTCTATAAGGTACATCTCCTACTCCATTTTTATCTAAATCGTATCCTGTATAACTACTCCAATAATTTCTATCAAATTCATTATCGTTAATCTTGCTATTATATGCAATATCAAAAGAGTTATATAAAAAATTATTTTCTATAAAAGTATTGGTGTAACAAGCACCTTTTACTTTAACAGCCCAACCATTGTTTTTAAAGTTATTATTTTTATAAATGATTCGGTTTGAACCCTCAATATTGATTCCGATTGTATTTTCTTCAAATGTATTTCCTATAATTTCAGAGTCATTAATTTCTTTTAATAGCATTCCATAAGAAGCTGTTCCCCAATTTTCTTTGAAGGTATTATTATACATTTTAATCTTTTTGGAAAACATAACAGCTACTCCTGCTCCGTTATTTTCAAAGGTATTATCTTGGTAAGTATCATCATTAGAAAACATAAAATGTAAACCATATCTAATATTTAAAGCACTAACATTATTTTTAATTAAGCAGTCGTCAGAGAATTCTAAATAGATCCCATCACGAACATGTTCTACATAATTATGCTCAATTTCAATATGGTTACTATACCATAATTGAATCCCATTTCCAGAGTTATACTCTTCAATAGCATCACCAATTATTTTATTATGGTATACTTTTCCATAATTAGATTTTTCTATATAAATCCCAAAAAACAACTTTTCTAGAACTAAGTTTTGAATTACAAAATTTTTACTTTTTCTGACACGTACAGCTGCATAATCTTCAGTATAACTTGTACCTACATTTATTATAAACAAACCATCTACAGTAACATTATCTGATATTATGGTAATGATTTCACCTTTAGACTCACCATCTATTATAGGATAATCCCTACCAATAATAGTAAGTGGTTTATTAACAAGAATATCATGCTCTTTATACGTTCCTTTTTTAACAATAATGGTATCAAAATTCTTTGCTAGATCTACTGCTTGTTGCAACTTCGAAACTGGACATGTAGTACAAACTTCAAATTGTGATGCATAACCAAAATATGCCATAAATATGACAAACAAAAAAGTGAATACAGATTTCATGATACTAATCTTTAAAATGTGCTAGTAATTCATTCCAACTATAAAGTTCACCTCCTTTTAGAGATTGAGTCTTTTCTGCATCACTTCTATTTTCAAAAGCTGAAAGAAAAGCTCCCATAGGGCTTGGAATATTTTCACTTATTAAGAATGTTGCTCCAGTTGCATCAATTAATTTTTCTGGTGTTGTGTAATTATTTGATAAATACAATGCGATTTCCGAAGTGTTAAATTCTTCCATAAAATTAATCATACATTCTGTAGCATCAAACTTATAGACTTTTCCCTTTTTAGTAACTATTTCTGCAGCATGTACTTTATCAACAATGGTCATTTTACAGAAGTGACAACCATCATTACCATAATCTATTGGACTAGGAGACACATTACAGCTAAAAAAAAGGAATAGCACTGCAATGATTGAGTAGTATTTTAATGTTTGCATGAGTTTAGTGTTTTTTGAACCTACATGGTTAAGTCATTTTATCTTGCTTCTTTCCTATTAGAAACGCTACAAATGAAGCCGCAATCCCTAAACCTAAGAATAATGCGCCAAACTGTGGATAAGAATGAGCTCTAAAATTTAAAATATCTCTACTTCCGAAGAGTGGTGGCTGAAATCCCATTTGAGTTCCATCGGGATTTGTAAATTTCATAATCGCTTTAGGGTCGAGATTATGACCATAGTCATGTTCCCATAAATAAAAATCGTACATACCAGCAGAGCTAAGTAATATCATTAAAATAAACCATCCTAAAAACCATTTATGATTTCCTTTCCAAGCTATCAACAAACCTAAAATACTTGTGATAATAATACCTGCTGGAAAAATTTTAAATTCAGGAATAGCATCTGGTATATACTGCATTCCAACATAATGATTCATCAAGTTTATATTCTTAATGTCATGTGGATTTGCATCTGAAAAGTCATTTATATGGATATACATTCCTAATGGTGTAGGATATTGTGGTGCTTCTAATGTAATTTTCCAAAGTGGAAATAAAAACAATCCTAAAGGTAGAATAGCTGCAAGCAGCATGATGATATTTGACTTTTTCATCGTGAAAGATTTTGTGGGTTTTATAGTGTTTTAAAAGAAAGGCGAGAGCGAATAAATAACTCTCGCCTTTTTATATAGGAAAATAAACACTAAAACAAAATTTCCCTAATTTGTTTATTCAATATCCTCTCCTAGCGACCATTTTAAAGGTGTATCACTATTAGCAGGAGATACTCTTACGTACCCTTGCATCTCTTGGTGAAGCGCAGAACAGAAATCTGTACAATAGAATGGCCAAACTCCAACTTGTTTTGGTTCCCAAACTGATGTTTTGGTTTGTCCAGGCATAATCAACAACTCAGATGTATTTTGACCTATAATGGCAAATCCGTGTGGTACATCAAAATCTTGTTCTAAATTAGTAATATGGAAATACACCTTATCACCAACTTTAATACCTTCAATGTTATCAGGTGAAAAATGACTTCTAATTGTGGTCATATAAACATGAACTTCATTACCGTTTCGAACTACTTTTGTGTCTTCATCAGAAAAGGCAGCATATGGATGCTTATTTGCTTCTAAATCATAGATTTTTTGCGAACGCTCTTTAATTAAACCTGCTTCCATTGCAGCTGCATAATGCGGTTCTCCGTGTGTAGGAAAATCTAGAAGTAACTCCATTTTATCTCCTGAAATATCATATAACTGAGCACTATGCTCTAACTCTGGACCAGTTGGTAAGTAACGGTCTTTAGTAATCTTGTTCATTGCGAACATGTATTTACCTTGTGGTTTACCAGAATTTCCACCTGGAATAGTTAAGTGACCTACAGAATAGAATGTAGGTTGTCTATCTATTACTTCCCATGTACCTACCTTCCATTTTACAACTTCTGAGGAAATAAAGAACGTCGTATAGGCATTCCCTTTATCATCAAACTCTGTATGTAATGGTCCTAATCCTGCTTGCTCAACAACTCCTGCTAATACGTCCTCAAAATTCAAGATTGGAATCCCGTAAGCATCACCAGCAAATTTTTCATTTTCAATTGCTTCTATCATTTTAGTAAATGAATGCACTGTTAAATTAGCAGATAACTTACCATTACCAACAATATACTTTCCAGTTGGATCTACATCACAACCATGAGGTGACTTAGGTGTAGGTAATAAATATACTGCTCCTGGAACTTCAGTAGGATTAACAACACGCACTTCTTTTTTCATAGTAGATGTTGCTGTATGGGTATCCTCATCATATACATTATGTGCATAATTAGCTGGCATCATTTTACCACCACCATTATTAACATACGCTTCAATTTTCTTCCAGTTGATGGCAGCAATAAAATCTTTATCATTCTGTGAGGCATTAACTTCTAAAAGAGTACTAGCTTCTTCAGTATTATAAGTTGAAAAGAAGAACCAACCATGAGAATCTCCACGACCAGGATGTGCTAAATCATAATTAAAACCTGGCATTAGTACTTGAAATTTTATATCCATGTGACCATGTTCTGGCTCCACACTAATAAAAGACAAAGCGCCTTGGAAATTTCCTTTATACTCACTAATTGGCATATCACGTTGTGGAACTGGTACAGAAAAACGTGTTCCTGCAACTACATATTCTGTGTTTTCAGTTACAAAAGATGAACTGTGATTACCAGCACTGTTAGGTACCTCAATAATTTCAGTAGTTTCAAACGTTTTTAAGTCAATCTTTGCTATTCTAGGTGTATTATTTTCATTAATAAAAATAAAACGACCGTCTATCTCTCCATTCGTTTGCGAAATATCTGGATGGTGAGAATCTCCCCAAGGAATAAATCCATGTGAGGTATTCAACATCGGTTTTGTTTCTTCAGAATAACCATATCCAGATGTAGGGAACTGAGAGAATACAGGGATTTCTTTAAACATTCTACCAGAAGGAAGTCCGTATACAGTAACATTCCCACTATATCCACCAGAAATAAATGCGTAATGTGAATCATGTTCTCCAGGAGCAACATAAACTTTCTCGGCGACATTGCTAGACAATGCACCAGAATTACCGTTTGATGATTTCGAATTATTACAACTTGTATAGGTACCAAATACAAATACAAGTGCAACCGTTAGTTTTAATAAATTCTTCATATGTTTTAGATTAGATTAGTGTTTGTTTATTCTTCTGTAGGTGGTAATAGTACTTTATCGATAACATGCACAATACCGTTACCAGCTTTTACACTTCCAAGTATTTTTGCACCACCTATCATAGGTTCTCCATCAACAACTTCCACTGTCACATATTGGTTGTTTGCTTGCCCTAGTTTTTTAAATTTCTTTAAAAAGTCTTTAGAATAATTTCCTGGGGTGACATGATATTTTAAAATATTAGCCAAAGCTTCTTTGTTTTCAGGCTTCAATAAATTATCAACAGTTCCATCTGGCAAAGCAGCAAAGGCATCATTAGTAGGCGCAAAAACCATTAAAGGTCCTGCATTTACCAATGCATTTTCAAGTTGTGCGGCTTGAACAGCTGCTACTAAAGTTGAATGATCCTTAGATCCAATAGCAATACTTAGAACTGTTGTACTCCCATCATCTTCAATAAAAGCTTGACCAGTTCTTTCAGTAGGTTTATTATCAGTTTGGGTTGCTGTTGAGTTCGTTGAGGCTTCTTTGCTTTCATTCTTGCACGAGTATACAAAAGCACCTAATGCAAAAATTAAAATGAGTGTTTTGGCTGTTTTCATAATGTTGATGTTATAGTGTTCTAAAATATTCTAATACTTTTCTAGCTTCGTCTTCAGTCAAATTTTGATTAGCCATTGGTGATCCATTAAATTCTATGAGAAGCTCTTTAGCCAATGGATCATTTTTAACCATTCCTTCAGGATCTAAAATCATATTCATAATCCATTCTGGAGATCTACGCGCTAATAATCCTTTTGGAGATGGACCAATAAATTTTTTGTTTGGTCTATGACAAGCTGTACACATCTTTTTAAAAATCTCAGCACCTTCAGTAACCATATTTTGATCAATTTCTGCATCTAATGTCACAGATGTAATTGGACCAACTCCTTTGTTACTCAAATCAATCCGCTTTGATGCAGGGGTTTTGCTAGCTTTAGCCTCTTTTTTAACCGGAACTTCTTTTCTACCATAAGAAATAGGTTCTTTTTTCTTTTCTTCTTTGCCTCCACAACTTAAAAGTAGTGTTACAAATAATACCATCATTAGTTTTAGTGTTGTCTTCATAGTTATATCAATTAATTATGCAAATTTACCGACTAGACATGCCAAAATTTATGATATTTGTCATATTTAGGATAAAAAAGTCTTATTTAAAAATATATTCGATTTATCAATGAGTATATTGTTAAAAATCTCCAAAGTTTAATAAGCAAATTTACATCCAAGCAACTTTTGCTTATCTTTATGCAACTTTAAAAAAAACTAACCTTTTACACATGAAAAAAATAATTCACCTTATGATGCTTTTGGCATCTTTTTCTCTTTGCGCACAAGAATTATCAATGGATTTAGTCAAAAACATGAAGCCTCGTAATATTGGTCCAGGCGGTATGTCTGGTCGTGTTACTAGTATTGATGTTGTTCATAGCAATACAGACATTATGTATGTTGGAACTGCTTCTGGTGGTTTATGGAAATCTACTTCTGGTGGCATTACATGGAATCCTGTTTTTGAAAATGAAGCTACTGCTTCTGTTGGCGCTGTTGCAATTCAGCAATCTAATCCAAGCGTTGTTTGGGTTGGTACTGGTGAAGGTAACCCAAGAAATAGTTTAAATGGTGGTTATGGTATTTATAAATCTGTTGACGCAGGAAAAACTTGGATGTTAATGGGATTAGAAAAGACACGTCATATTCATCGTGTAATTGTTGACCCAACAAATCCTAATATCGTTTATGCTGCTGCAATCGGTTCTCCTTGGGGAGAACATCCTGAACGTGGTATCTATAAAACAACTGACGGAGGAATTTCATGGACTAAAATATTATTTGCAAATAACAAAACTGGCGCAGCCGATTTAGTAATGGACCCAACAAATCCAAATAAACTAATTGCCTCACTTTGGGAACACAAACGTGATCCTTGGTTTTTCAAATCTGGTGGAGAAGGTTCTGGTGTTCATATTACACATGATGGTGGAAATACCTGGAAAAAAGTAACTGACAAAGAAGGGTTTCCAGAAGGTGATTTAGGTCGTATTGGTGTAGCTATTGCTGCTAATAAACCTAATATTGTTTATGCTTTAGTTGAAGCTAAAAAGAATGCCTTGTACAAAAGTGAAGATGGTGGTTTTAGTGGGAAAAATATAAATGAAAAAAGAGACATAGGCAATCGACCATTTTACTATTCTGAAATATATGTTGATCCGCAAAATGAAAATCGTGTGTATTCAATTTATACGTACGTGAACGTTTCTGAAGATGGTGGTAAAAATTTCAAGCAGCTAATGCCTGCATATGGAGTTAGTAATGGTGTACATCCAGATCACCATGCTTGGTGGATTCATCCAACTAATGGTGATTTTATGATTGATGGAAATGATGGTGGAATGAACATTACTAAAGATGGTGGAAAATCTTGGCGCTTTATTGGCAACTTACCTGTAGCTCAATTTTACCATATCAATGTAGATAATGAAATACCATATAATGTTTATGGAGGAATGCAAGATAATGGCTCTTGGAGAGGTCCTGCTTATGCATGGCGTGTTCAAGGCATAAGAAATAGTTATTGGCAAGAAATTAGTTTTGGTGATGGATTTGATGTGGTTCCAGATAAAGACGATTCTCGTTTTGGTTGGTCAATGAGTCAACAAGGCTATGTAAGTAGATACGATTGGCAAACAGGAAATAATTATACAGTAAGACCAACGCATTCTGATCCTGAAGTAGAACTGCGTTTTAATTGGAATTCTGCTATTAACATTGATCCGTTTGATAATAACACATTATACTTCGGAAGTCAGTTTGTACACAAATCAACTGATAAAGGTCAAACATGGACTGTAATTTCTGAAGATTTGACCTCTAATGATCCAGAAAAACTAAAGCAAAATGAAAGTGGCGGACTAACAATGGATGCCACTGGAGCAGAAAATCATTGTTCGATTTTAGTAATTGAACCATCAACCGTTGAACGTAATATGTTTTGGGTTGGAACCGATGATGGTAAAGTACATTACACCCAAAATGGCGGACAGACTTATACTGATGTTACTAATAACATCAAAGGCTTACCTGCTGGAAGTTGGATTCCTCAGATAAAAGCGTCTAATAAAAACAAAGGAGAAGCACTCCTTATAGCAAATGATTATAGACGATTTAATTTTACACCTTATGCTTACAGAACAAAAGATTATGGTAAAACTTGGCAACGTATTGTAAATAGTAATAATACCGAAAGTTATGCTTTATCTATTGTTGAAGATCCGATTGAAAAGAATTTATTATTCTTAGGAACTGATGATGGTTTATATATTTCTATTGATGCTGGAGCGAATTGGAAGAAATGGACGCAAGGGTTTCCAACAGTTTCAGTAAAAGATTTAGTGATCCATCCACGAGAACATGATTTAATTATTGGAACTTTCGGACGTGCAGCTTGGGTTTTAGATGATATTCGTCCACTTAGAGCCTTAGCAAAAAACAAAAAATTAACTACTGAAAAACTTGAACTTTTCACACCTCCTACAGCGTATCAAGCAGCATACCAGCAACCAACGGGAAGTCGTTTTGGAGCAGATGCAATGTATCATGGTGAAAACAGAGGCTATGGGGCACAATTTTCTTATTATGTGAAAATTGATGAAATGAAAAAAGAAGAGGCATCAAAAAAAGAAGATGAAGAAGATGATGTCATTCAGAGCGATAGCGAAGAATCTAAAGATACAGAAGTGAAATGGGACTCTTTAACTATGAAAATTTATGATGGCGACCGATTGATGAGAACTTTAAAACGAAAAGCTCCTGACTCAACTGGAATTTACAAATGGTCTTGGTTTATGGATGAAGCAGGTGTTTCTAGAGCTTCAAGAAGTATTAGAAAACAAACAAGAGAACCAAGTGGTGTTTCCGTTAAACCTGGTACCTATAAGGCGATTTTACATTTTGGAGATGTAACTTCACAAGAAATGGTTACTGTTAAATCTGATCCTAGACTAAATGTTTCTATGACAAATATCAACGAAGTTTATAATGCTTCAAAAACTATTGAAAAAATGCAATCTACAGTTGCAGCAGCTGTTAAACAACTCGTCGAAAGCAAACAAATTGCAACGAAATTCAAAGGTGATTTAAGTAAACTAGATAAAGAAAAATACAAAGATGACATCACAGCATCTAAAGATTTAATTAAAGAAATAAATGAATTAATAAATGTGTACCTAGGAACACCAGACAAACGCCAAGGTATTACTAATTCTTCAGTGGTGACAGTAAATGATAGAATTGGTAATGCGAATTGGTATGTTAG
>NZ_JBGCCX010000018.1:0-20926 GCF_045105015.1 Psychroserpens sp. | reverse complement strand
TGTTGAGAAAGATAAAGAAACAAACACAAGGTAGTGCAAGTCAGTTTATTCGTGAAGTTCGATTACAAAAAGGAATGACACTTATAGAAGACACGGAACTTACGGTCTCTGAAATTTCTTATCAGGTTGGATTTAGTAATACTTCTTATTTCATAAAATGCTTTAGAGACTATTATGGCTATTCGCCAGGCGAGGCCAGAAAAAAAACAGGTGAACAAGTAGAATTAAAACAAGACGATATCCAAAACGGAGAATCCCTAGAAGTTATTAAAAAAGGATTTTTTCAACACTACAGAGTTCATACCTTATTAGGAATTGTTATAGTTATAGGCATAGTAGCATTCTTGTTTTTTTCAAAAGAAACACTTAATGGTAATACTGAAAAAAAAGATACCAATCTTAAAAAATCCATAGCTGTATTGCCGTTTAAGAATATGAGTAGCGATTCGAATAACTTGTATTTTGTGAATGGACTTATGGAGTCGACACTAAACAATTTACAAAAGATAGAGGATCTCCGAGTGATAAGTAGAACCTCTGTAGAAAAATATAGAGATACCGATAAGACCATTTCAGAAATAGCCGAAGAACTTAATGTCAATTACTTAATTGAAGGAAGTGGCCAACGTGCAGATAATCAGGTTTTATTGAATATTCAATTGATCGATGCATCAAATGACACACCCATATGGGCAGAACAGTACAACCATAAAACTAAAGATATTTTTTCTGTACAGAATGAAGTTGCTAAAAAGATAGCTGAATCCATAAAAGCAACAGTAACTCCTGCTGAATTACAACAAATTGATAAAAAACCAACAGAAAACGTATTAGCATATGATTATTACTTAAAAGGACTTGAACGACTTCAAGAAGAGACTAAAGAAGGTTTGGAAGCTGCTATTACTTTATTTGAAAAAGCCATAGTACAAGACCCTGAATTTGCGCTGGCATATTCTCAAATTGCAATTTCATACTATTATTTAGATTTAAACCGAGCACAAAAACAGTATACAGATATCATTAATAACAATGCAGATAAGGCATTGCTTTATGACTCAAAATCAGCCAATAGCCTCATAGCAAAGGCACTTTACTATATAAACAGTAATGAGTTTCGATTAGCTATTCCACATTTAGAAAAAGCTTTAGAATATAACCCTAATTCGTCTTCAGTAATACAAATTCTTGCTGATTTGTATTCAAGGGCAGTACCTAATACAGGTAAATACTTACAATACGCATTAAAAGGTTTGCAAATTGATATTGAAGCAAATGATTCAATAAGTAAAAGTTATATGTATTTAGCGTTAAGTAATGCTTTTATTCAAAATGGGTTTACAGATGAAGCACAGAAGTATATCGATTTGTCGTTAGATAATAATCCAGAGAATTATTATGCCCCTTTTTTAAAAGTATTTATAGAATACGCTCAGCATCAAAATATAGAAAAGGCAACGGACGTATTGGTAAGAGAATGGAGAAAAGATACGACACGTCTAGATATTATGCAGGAAGTAGGTAAGTTTTATTATTTCCAAGAAAAGTATGATAGTGCTTTTTACTATTACGATAAATTTGAAAAAATTAAATCAAGTAAAGGACTAAACATGTATCCACAAGAAAATTTAAAAATCGGACTGGTATATGACAGGATGGGCTTACAGGTTAAAGCTCTAGACTACTTTAAAGCTTATGAGGAATACTGCGAAAATGAGCAATCAATATACAAGCCAGTTAGTTTAGCTATGAAATATCTGCATGAAGAAAATCCTAATCTCGCAATTGAGCAATTAAAACTGTTTGCCACTAAAAATAATTATCAATATTGGGTTTTGTTGTTTATAGAAGAAGATCCTTTAATAAAAACTTTAAAAATTCATCCTGAATATCATCAAGTTATTCAAAAAATTAAAGATAGATTTTGGAAAAACCATAATCAGTTGAAAAAATCATTAAAGGACAAAGAACTTATTTAGTTATATAATTATTGCGGTCATTATTTATATTTCTGTTTATATGGTATTTTGATTCACTTTTAACTATTTTAAATTTATCTTCATGTTTTATAAAGAACTCTCAATAGTAACAGATCAATTTCTGTATCTGAAAGTAACTATACAACTTGTTTTAAATATTTAAATCAACCAAACATTCAATAGAATAATATAAATCAAGCTATAACTGTAATTGTAAGTAGTTTTGCAGTCTGATTTTTTAGTGTTATTTTGTAACTTTATTAAGAAGTAACACCTATACAAATGCAATACTCAGGAGTTTATTTTGAATTATTGAAATCAAGAATACTCATACTAGCTGTGTTTTTGTTTCTTTGTAATAAGACCAATTCTCAAGAATTACCTCCGATACAAAACTTTACTCCAGAATCTTATAATGCTGAAAATCAAAACTGGTCTATTTCTCAAGGAAATGATAAATATATTTATGTAGCTAATAATCTTGGATTATTAGAATATAATGGCGCAAAATGGCAATTTTACGAGTCACCAAACAAGACTGTTTTAAGGTCTATTGAAGTTGATGGTAGTCGAGTATATTCTGGTAGCTATATGGAATTCGGATTTTGGGAGCGTAATAAATATGGGTTCCTAGAATATAGTTCTTTGTCTGATAAACTTAAGATAAAGTTTATAGAAGATGAACAAATTTGGAAAATTATAGCTTTAGACGATTGGATTCTTTTTCAGTCGTTAAACAGAATTTACATGGTAAATACTTCAGACTGGTCTGTGAAATTTATTAATTCTGAAACCGAGTTGTCTAATATGATTATTTCTCAAAATATTATTTATTTTCAGAAAAAGGGTATAGGCTTGTTTAGAATAGTTAATGGGAAGTCAGAAATGGTTTCTAATGACAATGTTCTAAAATCAAATAAGGTTATTAATGCATTTCGTCACAAGGATAAGTTTTTAATTCAAACCCAAGAAAGTGGTTTTTTTGTTTTAGGTAAACAGGGATTAATACAATGGGATATTCCAGCAAATAATATATTACTTAATAGAAGTGTATATAGTAGTTTTAAATTAAATAACGGATCTTTTGCTTTAGGTACTATTTCTAATGGTATAATCTTCATGACTCCTGAAGGAGAAATAAAATATACGGTAAATCAAGGTAATGGACTCATAAATAATACAGTATTGTCTATTTTTCAAGATTCAGATTCAAATATTTGGCTAGGTTTAGATAATGGTATAAGTCTAATTGAAGTGACTTCTCCATATCATATCTACAAAGACGATAGTGGTAAACTAGGAACGGTTTACACCTCCATAACTTTAAATGGTTTACTTTATCTAGGAACGAATCAAGGCTTGTTTTATAAAGAAAGAACATCAAATAACGAATTTCAACTTATTAATGATACAAATGGACAAGTTTGGGTACTAAAAACTATTGATGGTAAGCTGTTTTGTGGCCATAATAAAGGCACTTTGATTATTGAAAATAATAAAGTAGTTTCTTCGATAGAAAACGCCATTGGAACTTGGGATATTAAGAGAATTCCAAACAAACCAAACTTGCTTTTACAGGGAAATTATAATGGACTCAATATCCTTGAAAAAGTTGATAATAATTGGGTGTTTAGAAATAAAATTGAAGGAATTGACATTTCTAGTAGGTTTTTTGAATTTGCAAATAATTCGCTTTACGTTAATCATGAATTAAATGGACTGTATGAGTTGAAAATTGATGATGATTTTAAAAACGTTATAAAGACTACTAGAATTGAAAATATTTATAAGGGTATTGGTTCTAACGTGTTCAATTATAATGGAGAATTAATTTATGTGACTTCAGAAAGTGTCTTTAAGCAAAATTCAAATCAAGAATTTATAATCGACACTAATTTCTCGTCTTTATTTAAGCCTTTTAAAAACCTCACAACAATGATGAGAATTAGTGGTGAGGAAGATATGGTTTGTTGGAGATATGCAGATGATAATATTGCATTTGTGTCTTATGGAGGCATAAGCGAAACACCTAATGTAAAGTTATTTCCAGTTTCAAGTTATTTTAAAAGTGTTGTGGCTGGTTTTGAAAATGTTACTAAAATTAGCAGTAACGAGTATTTAGTAGGTAAATACAATGGCTATCTCATTATAGATAATAATATTTCACAAGTTAATAAGGAATTAGAAATAGTTTTAAATAATATTGAAGCTTATGAGATAGATCAACCGAATGAACGCATTAACCCATCAGATGAATCCATTTTTAGAAACAAAAAGAATAATATCATTTTTGATTATAGTTTTGTGAATTATGGAGTGATTATAAAAAATAAGTATCAATTTCAGTTGGAAGGATTATCTGATAATTGGTCTGATTGGTCTGAAAACTCATCTCATACATTTGAGAATTTACCATTTGGCGATTATAAATTTAATGTTCGTGGTAAATCGGGTAATGTTACTACAAGTAACGTTGCATCTTATGAGTTTACAATTAAAAGACCTCTGTTGCTTTCTAACTTGGCAATTGCTTTATATGTATTGTCTGCAATTGCACTTTTATTGATTATGCACTACTATTACAGAAAGTATTATAAAAATCAGCAGCATAAAGTCATTGAGAAATCAAAACGAGAATTAGAAGTAAAAGAATTAGAGAATACACAAGTGTTAATGGCGCTTAAAAATGACCAATTGAAGCAAGATATAGAAAATAAGAATCGTGAACTTGCTATATCTACAATGAGTTTGATAAAAAAGAATGAATTTTTAAACAATATTAAAGAAGAGCTTAAGAAAGTTAACAATTCTGAGGGTTTAAATCCAGTAATAAAGATTATTGACAAAAACCTAAACAATACAGACGATTGGAAGTTTTTTGAAGAAGCTTTTAATAATGCAGATAAAGATTTTCTAAAAAAAATTAAATCTAAGCATTCATCACTTACTCCAAATGATTTAAAATTATGCGCTTACCTTAGGCTTAATTTGTCTTCTAAAGAAATAGCACCTTTACTAAATATTTCTCCTAAAAGTGTTGAAGTAAAACGATATCGTTTGCGTAAAAAGATGGAATTACCTCATGAGTATAGCTTAACAAATTATATCCTTGAAATTTAGAAGCCATACATATGTTAAAATAGACTATACAATACCACTACACGTTAGTTTTTTAACTTATTATCATATATAATTTAATGAGATTTATTTGTAAATTATCTTCCATAATAGTAGTGTTATTGATGGTTTCGCAAAAAAATACGCTTTTTGTTGCGATGTATGTTTTTTGTATTGGTGTTTTTTATTGAATTCATAATCACTTATTATAAGTTTACTACATAACAAACAAATCAATATGACAACAAAATTTTTTTCCTTAATCTTTTTACTATTTACTTCGCTTGTATTTAGTCAAGAAGTTGATGTAAAAGGGACAGTAACAGATCAAGTTTCTGGTCAACCATTGCCAGGAGTTAATATTCTTGTGAAAGGCACTTCAAAAGGTGCTTCAACAGATTTTGATGGTATTTTTGAAATAAAAGATGTGCCAATTAATTCGGTTATTTTATTCTCGTATGTAGGATTTAAAGATCAAGAGATTACCATTAAAAATGGAGAACCGTTAACAATTGTTCTTGTTGAAGATACTGAATCACTGGATGAAGTAGTGGTTATTGGATATGGTTCACAAAGAAAAGAATTAGTAACAGGTGCTTATTCTAGTTTAGATTCAGAAAGTATCGTAAAAAACAATCCTGCGCGAATTGAGGAAGCTCTAAAAGGTTCTGCAGCAGGTGTCCAAGTAAATGCAAACTCTGGTTCACCAGGTGCAGCTCTAAATATCAGAATTAGAGGTATAACCACAAATGGTGATAATTCACCATTAGTAATAGTAGATGGTGTTAATATTGGTAATGACTTGAGTATTATTGACCCAAATGATATTGAGAAAATGGATATCATAAAAGATGCAAGTACGGCTATATATGGAGTGCAGGGTGCAAATGGTGTCATTCTTATTACTACCAAAACTGGAAAGAAAAACAGAAAAACTAAATTCTCTTACAATTCTTATTATGCAATTCAGGAAGCTGAAAATCAAATAGATCTACTTAATAATTATGAGTATGCAGCATATGTAAATGAAACTGAAGCTGCAGATGGTAATGCGATACCTTATCCTAATTTGCAAAGCATTAATAATAACACTGATTGGCAAGATGAATTATTTAGTCGAGCGCCAATGTTCAATCATAACCTGAGTATCACTGGAGGATCTGAAACAATGACTTATGGTTTTAGTGCTAGTTATTTTGCTCAAGACGGAATTATTGCGAGCGACAAATCTAATTTTAAAAGATGGACGATAAAAAATAATATTGGATTCGATATCACTGAAAAATTAAAGCTTAACACATTTTTATTGTATACTAATCTTAGAAGTAAATCAATTCCAGAAGGTGGGAGAGGTTCTTCATTATACTATGCGTTAAATGCTTCTCCTTTAACTCCTGTTTTTGATGACACGACTCCTGCAAATATTTCTGGAGGATATGCATACATAGGTCAAGAACAAGGGATTGAAATTATTAACCCACTAGCTCAAATTAATAATACTTTTAATGAAGGTTATGCTGATCGATTTACGGGTAAATTAGAATTAGAATATAAAATTTTAGATAACCTAAAAGCAACATCTAGATTTAATTTTAATTATGCAAATTTCGGTGGTAGATCTTATTTTCCACTCCAATATTATGGTCCGGGTAAAGTAGTAAACAATGTACGACTAGAAACTCCAAATTCATTTGATCTAGATTTAAATGATGATGGGAGCAGAGATGTATTTGGGTCTGTTGGAGAAAACAGACAGCACTCGTTTGACTATACTTGGGAAAACTTTATTGATTATAGTATTACTTTAAATGATAAGCATAATTTTAATGCCCTCTTCGGAACTTCCATTAGAAGTGAAGTCTACAAAGGGTTCTTTGGTGGTGGCCCTTTAAATAGTGGTCCTGATAACTGGGATAATGCTTATTTAGGAAACACTAGTGATATTATCCAAGTTGATCCAGTAACTGGTGATGTGTTGACCGTTTTAGCAACTGCTGCAGATGGTAGAAATGAAAACAGATGGTATTCGTTTTTCGGACGTTTACAATATGATTATCAAGGAAAATACTTGTTTTCAGCAATGATAAGACGTGATGCATCAACTAAATTTGGACCAAATAACAGAATTGGTAATTTCCCATCTATATCTGGTGGTTGGGTAGTAACAAACGAAGATTTTTTTAATGTTGAATTCATTAGTAAACTTAAAGTTAGAGGAAGTTGGGGAATCACAGGTAATGATAAGATAGGAAATTACAGATGGCTAGGACTTGTTCAAGGTACAGCAGGAGAGGCTACGTATCCGTTTGATGATTTATTAACATTCGGAAACGCAGTAGGAGCTCTAGCAAATCCTGATTTGCAATGGGAAACCAATACACAGACTAACATTGGATTAGATTTAGGATTATTCAATAATAAATTAAATGTATCTGTAGATTACTATAAAAAAACTACTGAAGATTTATTATTAGTGCCAGAGGTTTCAGGTCTTCTTGGACCAACAGCAGGTGGTAGTTCTGCTCCTGTTGTAAATGCAGGAACGATTGAAAATAAAGGTGTTGATTTAAGTATTAATTACAGCCATGACTTTAGTGATAATATAGGCTTTAGTGTTGGGTATACAATTACAAGTATAGACAACAAAGCATTACAAGTTAATAATGCTGCTGGTTTTATTTCGGGAGGTCTTTTCGGATTAGATCAACAAACATCTCGTTTTCAAACAGGATTACCAATTGGTTCATTCTATGGTCTTGAGATGAATGGTATATACCAAAATCAAGCAGAAATTGATGCGTTAAATACAGATACAAATAATGATGGTGTAATAGATAGTTCTGATACGCCTTTTCAAGCTGGAGCCAGTCCAGGAGATATACGATATGTTGATGTTGATGGTGATGGTGTAGTTGAATTTGGAAGTGATGATGATCAAACCGTTATTGGTAATCCTATTCCAGATGTAACTATGGGATTAAATTTAAATGTAAACTTCTGGCAATTTGATTTCGGAACTTCATTGTATGCGTCGATAGGTAATGATATCGCACGTAGTTATGAAAGATTCTTAACTTATAGTAATAAGCCAAATTTTTATTTAAATAGATGGACTGGAGAAGGAACTTCAAATTCTGTTCCTAGAGCTTCAAACCTTGCATCTAATAATAACTTGTTTTCTTCATTTTATGTAGAAGATGGTTCTTATTTAAGAATTCAAAATGTACAGTTAGGGTATTCGCTTCCGCAATCATTATTGGATAAATTAAATCTAGATAATTTTAGAATTTACGCTTCAGTAAATAACCTGTATACATTCACAAAATATAAAGGATATAATCCTGATGTGTCAAATGCTAGTCCATTAAGTGCTGGTGTAGACCTTGGTCAATATCCACAAACAAGAACTTTTACAACTGGTATCAATGTTTCATTTTAAACTACGACATATGACTATTAAAAAAATAACAGCTATAATACTATTGTTTGCATGTTTATCATGTGAAGATTACTTAGATATACTACCTGAAGGTGAAGAGAATTCTGAAAACTTCTTCAACTCTAAACAAGATTATGAAGATGCACTTGTAGGTGTTTATGATTTATTATCAACTACGTATTTGCACAACTTATTAGGAGAAATTGCTTCTGATAATAGCTTATGTGGTGGTGAATCTCCAACAGACGTGTTAGCTTGGCAACAAATTGACGACATGATACATACGCCAGATAATGAAGCTTTAAGAAGTGTTTTTCAATTAATGTACGCTGGCATTAGTCGTGCTAATTACATAGTCGAATTTCAAGATAAATTAGACTTTGATGGTAAAGATCAACTACTATCAGAAAATTTATTTTTAAGATCTTACTACTATTTCGAATTGGTGAAATTCTTTGGAGATGTGCCTTTATATGTAGATGGTAGAATTTCTATAGAAGATTCACAATCGATAGATAGAACACCTAAAGCAGAAGTGTATGCAAGACTTGAATCTGATTTATTATCTGCAATTCAAAATCTTCCTTGGCAACAAGCTCAAGGCGGAAGAGTAACCAAAGGAGCTGCTTTAGCATTATTAGGAAAGATATATTTATATCAAGATAAATTTGATGAAGCAGCTATTACGCTTGATCAAGTTATTAATTCTGGTCAGTACCAACTGGTTGAGGACTTTTCTACAATATTTTTAAATTCTAATGAAAATAATATTGAATCTGTATTTGAGGTTCAGTATTTCGGTGGAGAAGGAGGTAGTTTTGATTGTTTCCAATGTGTAGAGGGAAATATTGCGGTAGGTTTTATGGGACCAAGATTTTCTGGTGGAGATTTTGCTCCATTTGAATTCGGCTTTGCTTTTAATCCTCCAACTCAAGAGTTGTTTAATGCTTACTCTGTAAATGACACAAGACGCGATGCCACTATATTAGACATGGATGCTTTTGTTGCTGAAAGACCTAATGTAACTTTCAGCTTTGGAAACACATTAGATTATACTGGATATTACAACAAAAAGTATATTCCTTATGCTGAAGGTAACCT
This sequence comes from Psychroserpens sp., assembly GCF_045105015.1. GTDB lineage: Bacteria > Bacteroidota > Bacteroidia > Flavobacteriales > Flavobacteriaceae > Psychroserpens. The sequence continues at coordinate 11,290 of NZ_JBGCCX010000018.1, read as the reverse complement.
GAATGACCCTAATCTTACGCATAGCAATAATTATAGAGCTATAAGATATTCTGACGTTCTATTAATGGCAGCTGAAGCTTTTAATAGAGGAGGAATTAACGATATGAAAGCTAGAGACTATGTAAATATGGTTAGAGATAGAGCTGGATTAGATGATATTCAAACATCTGGTGATAATCTAACTCAAGATATATTTAAAGAAAGACGATTAGAATTAGCTGGTGAAGGTCATCGCTTTTTTGATCAAGTAAGAACAGGTCAAACTAGTACAATCCCAGGTTTTACACCTAGAAATGTTTTGTTTCCAATTCCTAGAATAGAAATTGAACTAGCAGGTAATAATTGGACTCAAAACTCTGGATATTAAAAATTAAAATTGAAAAATAAAAATTAGAAAGATGAAAACAATAAAGTATCTAATTAGTATTTGTCTTATTGCTGTAGCAATTTATAGTTGCTCAAAAGACGACGAGAACTCAAATTTTGTAGATAGCATTCAAGCTCCCACAAATGTATCTGCAAATGTTGTAGTTACTCAAGACAATACAGGTTTTGTTACAATAACTCCTCTAGGTGAAGGTGTGACAAACTTTAATGTAGGATTTGGTGATCAATCCGAACCTGCAAATGGTATTAACCCTGGTAATAGTGTTAGCCATACATATGAAGAAGGAAACTATGACGTTGAGATAACGGCAATTGCTTTAAATGGTTTAACAACTACAATAACACAGCCCATAGAGGTGTCATTTCAAGCACCAGAAAATTTAGTGGTAACTATAGAAAATGACCCAGCAGTATCAAGACAAGTTAATGTTCTTGCTGATGCAGATTTTGCAATTTCATATGAAGTGAATTTTGGTGATCCTGCAGATACTACTATTATGTCAAATAACAACGAACCTGTTTCTTTTGTTTATGATAGTGTAGGGACTTATACAATTACAGTAACTTCAATGAGTGCTGCTGTTGAAACTCTAACTTATACTGAAGATTTTACAGTTACAGAAATACTACAACCTTTAATCGCCGCACCTAATCCTCCAAATAGACAGCCTAATGATGTAATATCTATGTTTAGTAATGCATATGATTTAGATGTAAATGTAAGTTCATGGAGATCAGATTGGAGTACAAGTATTTTAACTGATATTCAAATTGAAGGTGATGATACTAAATTTTATGCAGATGCCGACTTTGTAGGTGTTGAATTTTATGGTGCTGATGCTGTAGATGCATCTCAAATGGATGCTTTTCACTTAGATTTTTGGAGCCTTAATGCAACAACATTTAGAATTAAACTAGTAGATTTAGGAGGTACGGCTACAGAAGCTGAAATTGTATTTGAAAATCTTCCTCAAAACGAATGGGTATCAATAGATATTCCTATGAGTGATTTTACTGATGCTGGAATGACATCGATTAATTCTATTCAACAATTAATATTTTCTGGATTACCTGTAGGTACTTTCGATTTCTTTATTGATAATGTTTATTTCTACAGAAATGAAACTACAACATTACAAGGATTAGAAGGAACTTGGAGAATGGCATCTGAATCAGGATCACTTGGCGTTGGTCCATCACTAGGTGATATCAGTTGGTTCACTTGTGATGATCCTTGTGTGGCAGAAAGAGCTTGTTATTTTGATGATACCTATGTGTTTGGAAGTGACGGAAGTTTTACGAATGATTTAGGCACAGAGTCGTGGATTGAAGATTGGCAAGGAGGTGGTAATGCTTGTGGAGTTCCAGTAGCTCCGCATGATGGATCTAATCCTGCGACTTATATTTATGACGAAGGTGCTGGTACAGTAACTCTAAATGGAATTGGAGCTTACATTGGGCTAGCAAAAGCTAATAATGCTGGAGAGTTACCAGCTGTTGCAGTTCCAAACTCAATTACTTACAATGTGACATTTACAGGAGCAAATTCTATTGATGTCAATATCGAATCTGGATCAGGTGTTTTTTGGCAATATAAATTGGTGAGAGAAGCAGCAGTAGCAAATCCTTTAACAGGTACTTGGGTAATGGCTTCTGAATCAGGATCACTAGGTGTTGGTCCATCACTTGGTGATATCAGTTGGTTCTCTTGTGATGATCCTTGTGTTGCAGAAAGAGCTTGCTATTATGATGATACTTACGTGTTTGGAGCAGATGGTAGTTTCTCAAATAATTTAGGAGCAGAATCATGGATAGAAGATTGGCAAGGAGGAGGAAATGCTTGTGGAACTCCAGTAGCACCTCATGATGGTTCTAATCCAGCAACGTATGTTTATAATGAAAACTTAGGTACAATAACTATAGATGGAATTGGAGCTTACATAGGATTAGCAAAAGCTAATAACGCTGGAGAATTGCCAGCAGTAGCAGTACCAAATACAATCACTTACAATGTTACGTTTGAAGATGCAAATACAATAAACGTATATATAGAATCTGGATCAGGTGTTTTTTGGCAATATAAACTTGTAAAACAATAAAAAGTAATTGATATGAAAAATTTAAAATATATAATATACAGTCTAATGTCCTTGTTTGTATTAGCTACTGGATGTAAAGAAGATGACGCTACATTTGGTGATATAATCGCACCTACTAATTTAGTATTTACTATAGATATAGTAGGACAGGACATTAACAATCCATTTGGTGATGGAAGTGGTATAGTAAACTTTACAGCTACAGCTGATAATGCTTTAAGTTATAATATACAATTCGGAAATAGTCCACAAAATACAACAGCTGTATCTCCTACAGGAGCATTTACAAATCAATATACTTCAAATGGTGTGAATACTTATACCGTAGTAGTTAGCGCAGTTGGAACTGGAGGAGTTACTACACTTGCTTCAGCAGATATTGAAGTACTTAGTGATTTTACTGATCCTGATGCAATTTTGTTTTTAACGGGTGGTCCAGGTGCTTCAAAAACTTGGTATCCTAAATTAGATCAAGACGGTCATTTAGGCGTTGGTCCAACTTTAGAACAGGATTTAGGAGATGATGGCGCGTTAAACGGACATTGGTTCCCACAATATGATTCTACAGGTCCTTTTGGAAAATGCGGAAACGGAGACTCTGATTGCTTTTGTAATTTCAATTTAACTTTTTCTCAAAGCTTAGATGAACAAGTGACTTTTACTCAGAATAATAATGGGTTTACATTTTTTAATTGGGCTCATGGTGCTGTTGTAGGACAAACTTTTGGTGAATTTTCAGATACTTGTTGGGAGTTTGATACTTCAGGAGTTAGTGAAGTAACGCTTGCGCCATCTTCAACAGATTGGACTCAAGTTGCAGATCCAAATTATCCAGCTCCAAGAGGTACTGTGATGAACCTAACAAATGATGGATTTATGGGGTATTATACTGGAGCATCAACTTATGAAATCTTACAAATTGATGAGAGTTTTTTATATGTTAGATTTCAGGATGCCATAAACCCTGTGTTAGTTTGGTATCAAATGTTTACAACAACGGAACCGGGTGAAGAGTTTAGTACTATTTTTAATAATTTAACTTGGTCTGATGAATTTGATACAAATGGAGCTCCAGATAGTAATAATTGGACCTATGACCTTGGTGCAGGAGGTTGGGGTAATCAAGAAGTTCAAACCTATACAAATAATGCTGAAAATGTTATTGTTGAGGATGGTTTCCTTAAAATTACTGCCAAAGAAAATGGTGGTGGATATACATCAGCTCGTCTAAAATCTGAAGGCCTATTCAATTTAACATATGGAAGAGTTGAAGTTAGAGCAAAATTACCAGCTTCAATAGGAACTTGGCCAGCAATTTGGATGTTAGGTGCAGATTACCAAACGAATACATGGCCTGGTTGTGGAGAAATTGATATCATGGAACAAAAAGGTCAAGATAAAAATAGAGTTCTAGCTACAGTACATCATCCTGCTGTTTCACCAGGTGCAGGAGATTCTGCAGATACAATATTAACGACTTCTACAACTGAATTTCATAACTATACAGTAGAGTGGCGAACTGGTGAAATTATATTTTTAGTAGATGATACTATTTATCACACTGTTACTAATACTTCTGATTTACCATTTAATAGTGAGTTCTTTTTAATACTCAATATTGCTATGGGAGGAACATTAGGAGGAGACATAGATCCTGCTTTTACTGAAGACACTATGGAGATTGATTATGTAAGAGTATATCAATAAAAAAAGTTTTTTAATTATTTATTTGAGTCCTTTTTATAAAAGGTCGAGCGTTATTCTCGGCCTTTTTAATTAAAACTTCAAAATTAAAAAGTGTTTTAAAAGGATTTAATTAAGTGAAAATATTTATAAATATTCTGTTTAAAAGAAAATGATTGCAACCAAAACTCAAAACATTAGTAACGATGCATTGTCCAAAAAAATGAGTGATAACCCAATTTATATAGGAGGAAAACCAGCTTGCTTTCATGATAATGAAGTAAAAGGAGAGTTAGTAACTTTTGATGATGAAGTCTATTATAAAATATCTAATAGTGATAAAATGAGACCTTTTTTTATGAGTCTTGTTAGCAACTCAAATCACTGGATGTTTATTTCAAGTAATGGAGCTTTAACTGCTGGTAGAAAGAACTCAAATAATGCATTATTTCCATATTACACTGATGACAAGATTACAGAATCAGCTGAAATTACAGGTAGTAAAACCATTATTAAAGTCCATCTAGACAACAAAACTTACTTATGGGAACCATTTTCCGATAAATACAAAGGTGTTTATAAGATTAAAAGAAACCTCTACAAAAATAATTATGGCAACAAGGTACTTTTTGAGGAGTTTAATGAAGACCTTGGTGTAACGTTTAGATATCAGTGGAATTCTAGTAATCAATATGGTTTTGTTAGAAAAGCAAAAATTATAAATAATTCGAATCAGAAGATTGATATTACAATTCTTGACGGTATTCAAAATATTCTGCCACATGGCTTAGCATCTGATTTCCAAAATTCTGCAAGTAACCTTGTTGATGCTTATAAAAAATGTGAATTAGAGACAAATACTGGTATAGGAATATATGCCCTTAGTGCAATTATTGTTGATAAAGCTGAACCAAGTGAAGCCTTAAAAGCAAATGTAGTTTGGTCTTCAGGATTAGATAATCCAACTCATCTTATATCTGCTTTACAACTAAACAATTTCAGAAAAGGAAAAGAAATTTTTCAAGAAAAGGATATCAAAGCAGAAAAGGGAGCTTACTTTATTGTAAAAAAATTAGGTATTAAACCTAATGAGGAAAATAGTTGGTTTTTTATTGCAAATGTGAATCAGACTATTAGCGATATTAATGATATATCTGAAAAAATAAAAAGTAATGTAAACTTTGAAGCGCTTATTCAAAAAGATATTGACGCTGGAACAAAACATCTTTTAGAACTCGTTGGAGCTTCTGATGGTATTCAATTAGGCGATAATAAATTAAGAAACACAAGGCACTTTGCTAATACCCTTTTCAATATTATGAGAGGTGGTATTTTTGATGACGACTACAATATTGAAAAAGTTGATTTCCTCAAATATATCTCTAAAGCCAATAAAAAAGTAACAAAAAAGAAGGAAGGAATTTTAAATGATTTGCCTGCTGTTTTTGATGTAAATTTCATCAAGAGTATTGCAGATCGAGATAATGATAAAAATTTCAAAAGATTATGCTATGAATATTTACCATTAAAATTCAGTAGAAGACATGGAGATCCTAGTCGTCCTTGGAATAAATTTTCCATCAATACAAGAAGTGAAGTTGATGGTTCTAAAATTTTAGATTACGAAGGGAACTGGAGAGATATTTTTCAAAATTGGGAAGCATTAGCTCATTCTTATCCTGCTTTTATAGAAGGTATGATTCATAAATTCTTTAATGCTACAACTTTTGAAGGTTATAATCCTTATCGTGTGACTAAAGATGGTTTTGATTGGGAAACAATTGAGGCTGACGATCCTTGGTCTTATATTGGGTATTGGGGAGATCATCAGATAATATATCTGCTAAAATTTTTAGAGTTTATTGAAAATCATTATCCTAATAAATTATCAACTTGTTTTACTAAAGAGTTGTTCGTTTATGCCAACGTTCCGTATAAAATTAAAAGTTATCAGGATACTTTAAAAAACCCAAAAGACACTATTGACTTTGACTATAAATTAGATGAAAAAATCATACTTGAGAAAGAGCGATTAGGTGCGGATGGAGCACTCTTACGTGATGAAAATTTCTTTATACATAAGGTGAATTTAATTGAAAAATTATTGGCCACAGTTTTAGCTAAAGTCTCTAATTTTATTCCAGAAGGCGGTATTTGGCTTAATACACAACGTCCAGAATGGAATGATGCTAATAATGCTTTGGTAGGCAATGGTGTCTCTATGGTCACGCTATACTACCTAAAACGATTTATTAATTTCTTTAAAGATATTGTAGAAAATTCATCAGAAGATAATTATAATATATCTTCAGAATTAGCAACTTTTTTCTCTAGCATAGTTAGTACTTTAAAAGAAAATAAGACTGTACTTTCTGATAAGATTTCAGATGCAGATAGAAAAACTATTTTAGACGGACTAGGAACTGCTGGAAGTGATTACAGACTTAAAATTTATGATTCTGGATTTAACAGTGATAAATCAACTATAACTAAAGATGATTTATTAGATTTTTTTAATGCATTGCAACCATATCTTGATCATACAATTAAGATGAATAAGCGTGAAGACAATTTGTATCATGCATACAATTTGATGACAGTTGAAAATGATAACGAAATTTCAATATCTTATTTATCTGAAATGCTTGAAGGTCAGGTTGCCGTATTGAGTTCAGGGTATTTAAAACCAATAGAAGCCCTCGAATTATTAGATGGTTTAAAAGCTAGTGCGCTTTTTAGACATGATCAATACAGTTATATTCTTTATCCGGATAAAGAATTATCTCGTTTTGTTGATAAGAATGATATTCCAGCTGAATTGGTACTAAAATCAGAGCTTTTAAAACAACTTTTAAATGATGGTAATACACAAATTATAGAAAAAGATATTACTGGCCTCTACCATTTTAATGGCAATTTTAATAATGCAGATAGCCTAAAAGAAGCTTTAAAAGAATTATCAGAAGAAAAGTACAGCACATTAGTTCAAGCTGATACTGAATTATTGCTTGATATTTATGAGGAGATGTTTGATCATAAATCTTTTACCGGTAGATCAGGTACTTTCTTTGGATATGAAGGACTTGGTTCAATATACTGGCATATGGTATCTAAACTTTTGTTAGCAGTTCAAGAGAATTGTCTCTTAGCTGTTAACACAAATGAAGATGAAGTAACTATTGGTCGATTACTTGAACATTATTATGAAATTAATGAAGGTATAGGTGTTCATAAATCACCAGAATTATATGGTGCGTTTCCTACAGACCCATACTCTCATACACCTGCTGGAAAAGGAGCACAACAGCCTGGAATGACTGGGCAAGTAAAAGAAGATGTGCTTTGTAGATTTGGTGAATTAGGTGTTTTTGTTAATGAAGGTGTGTTATTTTTCAATCCAAGACTGCTAAGAAAAAAAGAATTTTTAGCGGCATCAAAGCAATTCATTTATACAGATCTAAGTAAACAAGTTAAATCTATAGATTTGGAAAGAGATTCACTCTGTTTTACCTATTGTCAAGTCCCAATAATTTATAAGGTTTCTAATAAAAACAAAGTGAACGTCATATTCAATAATGACACTAATCAAGAATTTCAAACATTAAAAATGAATAAAGAGGTTAGTAGTAAACTATTTAACAGAACTGGAGAGATAAACCATATAGTTGTAGAATTGTTAAAATGATAAATACAAAAAACATAAGAAATACTATTGGATATGCCTCTTGCTTATTCGCTATTATCCTTGTGTTTGGTTGTAATATTAATAAAAAGCAAAACAACAACTCTGAAACCAATAATGACAGATTAAGTTTGAACGCAAAAGATATACTAGGAAACCCAGATTATTTGGCAATCTCATATGGAGGTTACAGAAAAAATACTAGAGACATTCAACCAAGTAAAGAAGAGCTCAAAGACGACATGCGGATTCTTTCAGCTATGGGAATAAAAGTCTTAAGAACATATAATGTTCATTTAGATCAAGCTGCTAATTTACTTAAGGCTATCGATGAGCTTAATAAGGAAGACTCAAGTTTTGAGATGTATGTTATGCTCGGTATTTGGATTGATTGTAAAAATGCATTTAATTCTGAGCATGGAGGAGATCCTGATCATAATCAAGAGAGCGAACGAAATCCTATTGAAGTTAAAACTGCTGTAGAATTAACAAAGCAATATCCAGAAATTGTTAAAATATTAGCAGTTGGCAATGAAGCTATGGTTAAATGGGCAACTTCATATTACGTACAGCCTAGTGTCATTTTAAAATGGGTTAATCATTTACAAGGTTTAAAACAGTCTGGAGAACTTCCAAAAGACTTATGGATTACTAGTTCAGATAACTTTGCATCTTGGGGTGGAGGAAGTGAAGAATATCATGTTAAAGAACTAGAGCTATTGATCAAAGCCGTTGATTATATTTCTATGCACACCTATCCAATGCATGATACACACTACAATCCTGTATTTTGGGGAATTTCAAATCCTGAAACAAAATTATCTAAAAAAGTAAAAATTGATTCATTAATGTTAAGAGCAAAAGTCTATGCAATGACACAATATGAATCAGTGAAAAAATACATGAAAAGCTTAGGTGTTGACAAGCCAATTCACATTGGTGAAACAGGTTGGGCTAGCTTCTCAAGTGGCTTATATGGGAATTCTGGTTCAAATGCTACTGATGAATATAAAGAGGCTCTATTCTATAATCATATGAGGCAATGGACTGAAAAAGAAGGGATGTCTTGTTTTTATTTTGAAGCTTTTGATGAAAACTGGAAAGACGCAAAAAACCCAAATGGTTCTGAAAATCATTTTGGTCTATTTACTATAGATGCCAAAGCAAAGTATGCACTGTGGAATTTAGTAGATCAGGGTGTTTTTGATGGACTAACTAGAAATGGGAATCCTATTACCAAAACTTATAATGGAGAAATAGATTTGCTGTTGGCAGACGTAATAATTCCACACTTAAAGATTGTAACAAAATGAGGAAGTATTTAACGCTTATTATCATAGCTTTTGTATTAGTGTCGTGTGAAAATTTGACCCAAAATGAAGTGGTTTCTGTAAAAGAAAGTCATATTTATGTTAATGATACATTATACACCATCACAGGGATTTGTTATCATCCTGTTCCAAAAGGAAGCCCGAATAATAGAAGCTGGTCAACTTTAACTCAAGATTTAGGACTAATGAATGAAGCTGGCATCAATACCATTAGAGTCTATGAACCTATTGACGATTTGAATGTTTTAAATGAAATTCATAACGCAGGCATTAAAGTAATTATTGGATTTGGATATAACCAAGGAGGAATTTTTGATATAAAATCAGGAACATTTATCGATTACATAAACAAGTACAAAAACCATAATGCAATCCTCATGTGGGAATTAGGTAACGAATACAATTACCATCCTGAATGGTTTAAAAACGATATCAAAAACTGGTATAATGAAATGAATGCGGCAGCAGAATTAATTCATACTACTGATCCAAATCATCCTACCACAACCGCACATGGTGATTTACCTAATGAGTTGGCTTTATCATTAAGTCCGAATATCGATGTTTGGGGAATGAACGTTTATCGATGGGACAATCCTGAACCTTTATTTAAGCTTTGGAAAGCAATAAATTCTAAACCCATGTATTTATCTGAAACGGGAGGCGATAGTTACATGACTATCACAAAAGCAGGTTATGAACAGGGTGAAAATCAAAAAGCACAGGCCGATGCTGCTGAAAATATATTAAAAAAGGTTTTTGACAATCAAGACATTTGTTCAGGTGTAACCTTATTTTCATTTACTGATGGTTGGTGGAAAGCTGGTAACAATGATATTCAAGATATAGGAGGTTATGCGCCAAATAGTACAGGTATTCCTTATGATGGAGCACCTAATGAAGAATATTGGGGAATTGTTGATATCAATAGAAAAAAGAAACTGGTTTTTGATGTTCTGAAAGAAAAATATTTAAGTGTAAATAATAAGAAAAAATAAAAGATGTGTATGAAAATTTTTAAATATGGTTTATGTACGTTTTTAGCACTTACAATTATGAATTGCAATAAGGAAGTAAACACTTTAAAAGTCGAAGTTTACGAAACTTCTGCCAATGGAAATCAATTAACTCAACTTTCTGAATTTCCTGAAGGAAAGAATGTAGATTCGATAGTTTTATTTCCAGAACAAAAACACCAAAAAATAACAGGAATAGGAGGCTCATTTACAGAATCTTCTGCATACTTACTTAACCGGTTAAGTCAGGTGAATAGAAACAAAGTTTTAGAAGCCTATTTTGGAGAATCTGGTGCTCGTTATTCTTTAACTAGAACACATATTGCATCATGTGACTTCTCATTAAGCAATTACACATATGCATCTGTTGAAGGCGATGTAGAGATGAAAAATTTCAATATAGATGACGATAGAGCTGATTTGATACCAATGATAAAAGATGCCATGGCTATTTCAAAAGATGGATTTGGTATCGTTGCTTCTCCTTGGACAGCTCCACCTTGGATGAAAGATAATAAAGCATATGTAGGAGGAAAGTTATTACCAGAATATTATGATGCTTTTGCATTATATTTTTCTAAATACTTACAGGCATACAAATCTGAGGGTATCGATATTTGGGGATTAACTCCTGTAAATGAGCCTCATGGAAATGGAAATAACTGGGAGAGTATGCACTTTTCACCTAAAGAAGAAACTGATTTTGTTCAAAATCATTTAGGTCCAAAATTAGAATCTGACGGATTTGGTCATTTAAAAATTTTGGGATATGATCAAAACAGAGCAGGTATAAAAGAATGGGTTGATGAAATGTTTAAAGACAAAGCATCATCAAAATATTTTGCAGGTACAGCAATCCACTGGTACGAAAGTACTTATGATTACTTTCCTGAAGACTTACAATATGCACACCAGAAAGCTCCAAATAAATTATTAATAGAAACAGAAGGTTGTGTAGATTCCGAAATACCAAAATGGAAAGATGATAAATGGTATTGGTCTAAAGAAGCAACAGATTGGGGCTGGGACTGGGCTTCTGAAAAAGATAAACATTTACATCCAAAATACGCTCCAGTAAACAGATATGCCAGA
>NZ_JBGCCX010000017.1:0-6435 GCF_045105015.1 Psychroserpens sp. | reverse complement strand
TGCAACAAGACGCTTATGTAATGCCATAGAGTCAAATAATAAGAATAATCCAACAAAGTTTGTTTTAATGAACACTACTGGTAATCGTAATCGTGATTTAAAGGAACCTATTTCATTCGCTCAAAAATGTGTTATTGGGTTTCTACGTTTATTATTGCCACCTCATATAGATAATGAAAAAGCTGCAGATTATTTAAGAACTCAAATTGGGCAAAACAACACCTCTATTGAATGGGTAGCAGTACGTCCAGACGGTTTAATAAATGAAGAAGAAGTAACCGATTACGAGATATATCCCTCACCAATAAGAAGTGCTATTTTCAATGCTGGTAAAGTAAGTCGAATAAATGTTGGTCATTTTATGGCTAGGTTAGTCTCTGATAAAGCTTTATGGACTCAATGGAAAGGGCAAATGCCTGTAATTTATTCAAAATCCAAAATATAAATTCTACAGAATAAAAAGACAATCAAATAAAAAACAGAGCCAAAGTGTACATTCGATTGTCTAAAAATGAATCGAAAATATGTTGTAGTTACTTTCCAATACAAAAATTAGCAAAAATATTACCTAATAAATCATCGTTAGTAATCTCTCCTGTGATTTCACCAAAATGATATAGTGCCTGTTTAATATCAATCGCTAATAAATCTCCTGAAAGTCCAGTTTCTAGTCCGTGTTTTACTTTTTGAACTTCTTCAAACGCTTTTAACAAAGCATCATAATGACGTGAGTTAGTAACTATTGTTTCATTGTTTCTAAGTGAACCTGTATTAATTAGTTTAAGAAGTGAATTTGTCAAATGCTCCACTCCAAATCCTGTTTTAGCAGATAGTAATTTAATTTCAGGAATTGCAGATTGTATTTTAGATATTAAAATATCATCAACTTTATCAATTTTATTGGCAATTACAAGAAGTGGTTTTTGAGGATACTTATTTTTAATTTTCTCTAATTCAACTTTTAAAACCGAACTCTGCTCTTTAAAATCATGAGCATCAAACAAATAAATCACCACTTGTGCTTGGTCTATTTTTTCAAAGGTTTTCTTAATTCCAATGGTTTCAACAATGTCTTCAGTATCTCTAATACCTGCTGTATCAATAAATCGAAAACCGATTCCTCCTATCGAAATCTCATCTTCAATGGTATCTCTTGTAGTTCCTGCTATTTCTGAAACAATCGCTCTTTCCTCATTAAGTAAAGCATTTAACAATGTTGATTTACCAACATTTGGTTCCCCAACAATTGCTACAGGAATTCCGTTTTTTAAAACATTACCAACGGCAAAAGAATCAATAAGACGCTTCAATACAAATGTTATTCGTTCTACTAAAGCTTTGAATTGTGAACGATCAGCAAACTCAACATCTTCTTCAGCAAAATCTAATTCCAATTCTATTAATGATGCGAAATTGAGAAGCTCTTCTCTAAGCTTAGCTATTTCAGAAGAAAAACCTCCTCGCATTTGTTGCATCGCAATTTGATGAGATGCTTCATTATCACTAGCAATTAAATCTGCAACAGCTTCAGCTTGAGATAGATCTAATTTCCCATTCAAAAAAGCACGTAAGGTAAATTCTCCTGCATTAGCCATTCGACAACCTTCTCGAAGAAACAATTGTATTATTTCTTGCTGGATGTAACTAGAACCATGACAAGATATTTCTATCACATCTTCACCAGTATAAGAGTTTGGATTTTTAAAAACCGACACCAATACTTCGTCGATTACTTTTTTGCCATCTATAATATGACCTAAATGAATCGTATGTGTACTTTGATTTTTCAAAGACTTATTAGCTACAATCGACTTGAAATGAGAATCAACAGTAGTAATAGCATCATTTCCTGAGAGTCTTATCACTGCAATAGCACCACTTCCAGCTGCAGTAGCTAAAGCAACAATAGTATCATTATGAGTCATTGTATAATCATTTTTAACAAAAGTATTGCAATTTTAATGTTATTAAGCATTTTATAAAACTTCTTTAAGTTTTTATTATCAATGGACTTATTATATTTGTATTAGCAAAAAAAATTAAATCATGAAACATATTATTTCAATACTAGTCTTATGCTTACTTGTATCATCATGTAAAGATGAAGAAAAGCAAACCATTAAAAGAGACGGATATTACATTTCGGCAACTGCTCCTGGTGTATATAATGGGATAAGGGCCTATCTAGAAACCACAGATGAAAGAGGAAGAAAAATTGCAATGGATACTGCCATTGTTATGAATGAAACTTTTGTATTTGAAGGTAAAGTTGATTACCCTAAAATGATTAATTTAAAAATTAATAGTGTTCGTGGCACTATTCCGTTAGTTATTGAAAATGAAGAAATTGCCATTACTGTAAATAAGGATAATCTAACTAGTTCTAAAGTTGAAGGTTCTAAAACTAATACTATCTTAAATGAATTTAATGCGGCAGAAAAAGAATTAACAGCACTTCGTTTTGAAATCAATAAAGAAAAACGGTCAAGACAAATAAAAAACGCTAATTCTAAAGTAAGTGATCTTGATGCAAAAATTGTTGAAATCAATAAGCAAATAGAGAATTTGCCTTATGAGTTTATAAAAAAACATAAAGACAATGCTTTTTCTGTAATTCAATTAGAAAAATTATCTAAAAGTAAAGCTCCAGACTACACTAAAATAGAAAATGCCTTAAAAAGCTTAGGTGAAACTCAACAAAAGTCTCCAAGCGTAAGTACTTTAAAAAAACAAATTCAAGGAAAAAAAGCTGAAATTGCGGCACTAAAGGCTACACAAATAGGTGAAATTGCTCCTACATTTAGTGCTCCTACTCCAGATGGTAAACAATTAGCTCTAAATGATGTTAAAGGTAAGTTGACACTTATCGATTTTTGGGCATCTTGGTGCAAACCATGCCGAAGAGAAAACCCTAATGTTGTAAAAGTTTTCAATAAATATCATAAAAAAGGACTTGAAATTATTAGCGTATCTCTTGATGGAAGCCGAAACCAAAAAGACCCGAAAGCTGCATGGATAAAAGCTATTGAAGATGACAAATTAACTTGGAATCATGTCTCTAATCTTAATTACTTTAATGATCCTGTTGCAAAATCTTATAATATTAGATCAATTCCAGCGACATTCTTGTTAGATGCGGAGGGTAAAATTGTTGCAAAAAACCTAAGAGGTAATGCTCTTGAACAGAAAGTTGCTGAATACTTAGACTAATGAAAATTTATATTTATTATTTACTGATTTGTTTATTCGTTTTTTCTTGTAAAGAACACAACACTTCTGAACCAATTCCTGAAGTAAAATCAGATGGCTACATTATTACTGGATCTGCTCCAGGACTTTATAATGGCTTAAGAGCTTATTTGAAATCTACAAATGAGAAAGGCCTACTTAAAGCTCAAGATACTGCTATCATTATGAATGAAACTTTTGTGTTTGATGGAAAAGTAGACCAAACACAAGCTTGGTTTTTAGAAATTAATAGCTTAGACGGTACTTTTCCATTTATAATTGATAATGCGCAATTAAGTATAACAGTAGATAAGGAGAATATAAAACATTCTAAAATTGAAGGAAATACTATTAATAATACAATTGCAGATTTTAATTCGGAATTAAAAAAATTAAATGACTCTCTGACTAATTTAAGCGAACGTTACAGACGAATGATCATCAACAAAGAAAGTGTTGCTGGTATGTCAAACCAAATTAGTGATTTAAAGGATGTCATTTTACATTTACCTCATGAATTCATTAAAAATAATACTAATAATCCTTATGGTTTAGTGTTACTAAACACTATGATTAGAAGAAATGCTTCAGATAAGGGTTTGATTGTTGAATCTTTTGACGCTCTAAATGAAAACCTTAAAAATTCAAATTTAAGCAAACGTGTTGCTAAAAGCATTCCGAAAATTAGAGAACAGTATGCAGTCATTGCTGCAACTCATATTGGTAAAAAAGCTCCCGATTTCTCAGCTCCAAGTCCTAATGGAAAAGTTATAGCTCTATCAGATATTCAAGGTAAAGCAACACTGATCCATTTTTGGTCATCATGGTTTAAAGCCTCTAGAAGAGAAAATGTAAGATTGGTTAAACTGTATGAAAAATACAATGATAAAGGTTTAGAAATTTTAGGCGTTTCTTTAGACGGGAATCCAAATCAAACAAATCCAAAATCTGACTGGAAAAAAGCAATTAAAGATGATCAATTAGTCTGGAAGCAAATTTCTAATTTAAGTTACTTCAATGATACTATTTGTAAAACTTACAGCGTGAGATCTTTACCTTCTACATTTTTATTAGACAGTAAAGGTGTTATTGTTGCTAAAAATCTTACTGGAAACTCTCTTGATGCTAAGATTGAAGAGCTATTGAAATAGATTCAATTCTTTCAAATCTTACCCATTTTATGCATAACAAATAATATAATAATTGGAATAATTAGTAATCCAATCATTAGTAAATCTGTTTTAAAAAGAGAGGGTACAAGGATTAATGTAACTACTAAACCTCCAATTGCACCACCAAAGTGTGCATCATGACCAATATTCCCAACTCTATTTTTCATACCATAAATGGAATATAATAGATAACCTATTCCGAAAATATAAGCAGGAATCGGTATTGGGATAAAGAACATATAAAGACTCATACTAGGATCTAATAATATAGCAGCATAGAGAATTCCTGTTACAGCTCCACTGGCACCAATTGCACTATATTGATACTCATTCTGATGAAAATACAACGAGAGCAAACTTCCTAAGATTAAGCTAATCAAATAAATTACGACAAAATTAAACTCGCCTACAGAAAAAATAACACCATCTGCAAAAAAATATAAAGTTAGCATGTTCATGAATAAATGTGATGTGTCTGCATGTAAAAAACCAGAACTAAACATTCGAAACTGCTCGCCTCTTCTAACTGCACCTACATTAAATTTATAACGCTCAAAGAAGCCATAATCACTAAATCCTTTATAAGATATCATTATGTTGGCTGCAATTATTATAATGGTTACTAAACTTAAGCTACCCATAGACTAAACATTAAATTATACATATATTTGCTGAGACAAATCTAAGATTAATAAATGCATTTTCTAGCTTACATTTTAATTTACCCATTTTTATTATTGGTTTCTATACTTCCATTTAGATTATTGTATGCCTTTTCCGATGGTTTATACTTTCTGTTATATAGAATTGTTGGGTATAGAAAAAAAGTTGTTCAAGAGAATTTAAATTTAGTTTTTCCTGAAAAGTCAAAAGCAGAAATTAATGACATTACTAAAAAGTTTTATCACCATTTATGTGATATGATGGTTGAATCTATTAAATCATTAACAATTTCTGAAGCACAGCTAAAAAAACGCTTTACATTTAAGAATGTTGAAGTTATAAAAAATCTTGAAAAAGATAATAAAAGTACTATTTTAATATGCGCTCACTATGGTAGTTGGGAATGGATTTTTATTTTACAAACTTATGTAAAGTCAAAAGGCCATGCCATTTATAAACGAATCGAAAATAAATATTTTGATAAGTTAGTAAAACGAATTCGAGCTAAATACAATACTAAACTGATAACCACCAAGGAAACTATTCCAATTCTTATTGCTTCAAAAGAACGAGGGGAATTAACTATCAATGGTTTTGTTTCTGATCAGTCACCTAGACGTAGAAAAGCTTTACACTGGAATGATTTTATGAATATAAAAGTCCCAATCCATACAGGAGCTGAAATGTTAGCTAAAAAATTAGATATGGCTGTTGTTTTTTTTAGTGTTAAACGATTAAAGCGTGGTTATTACGAAACCACTTTTAAAACAATCACTACTTCACCAAATGAATATAAAGACTTCGAAATCACTGATATCTTTCTAAGGTTAGTTGAAGAACAAATATATGATGCTCCAGAATTTTATTTATGGACACATAAGCGTTGGAAATATAGAAACGATGTTCCACCAGAATTTCAATAATCTATAAATTGAACCAGGATTTCACTTCTGTGTCTTGTCTAGTATCGTTTTTTATAGATTTGTGAATAAACTCATTATTGACTCCAATATATTCGTAATGCTTAGCCCATTCTATGTGATTTTCAGCTAATGCTTTAATACTTTCACAAACAAAATGCATTTCTTCATTCGTCGTTGTAGGGTGAATAGACATTCTAATCCAACCAGGTTTTCTTACTAAATCTCCGATTGATATTTCACTTGTTAATTCTTTACTCGTTTGTTGATCAACGTGTAATAAAAAATGACCATAAGTCCCAGCGCAACTACAACCACCTCTAGTCTGAATACCAAAACGATCATTTAACAACTTCACACCTAAATTATAATGCAAGCCATCAATATAAAATGAGATAACACCTAGTCGATCTTGATGCTGACCAGCTAAAATATTAATGTTACCGATATTT
>NZ_JBGCCX010000016.1:0-13125 GCF_045105015.1 Psychroserpens sp. | reverse complement strand
GTAAATCTCCTTTTTTCACCTGCTGACCTTCCTTAAATGGTAGGTCTAAAATTTCTCCAGATACTTCACTTGATATTTTAACTTCAACTTCAGGCTGTATTTTACCTGTTGCTGAGACGGTTTCCACAATATCAACCAAAGCAACTTTTTTTATGTCTACTTCTTTAAAATTACCTTTTTTACCAAACCATCCCATAGATTTACCTAGCACCAAGGCAACTATAAGAAGTCCAATAACAAGAAGGCTAATTTTTACTGTTTTACTCATTTTATGTTAATTTAAGTCGGTTATCGGTAGTCCAAAATAAAATTCTAGCACCTTGATTTTAAATATATAATCATATTTTGTTCTTATAACATCAGATTGTGCATTTTCAAATGCAGTACGAGACTGGTTAAAATCAAAAGCATTTGATAAGCCAACATCGTAACGTTCTTTTGCATACTCAAAAGCTAATTTACGAGCTTCTTCAGTTTGTAAAGCTGCTTCATATGATTTTTTTGAATTTTTCGCATCATTATAAGCCTGATATACAGTAGATTCTAAATCAATTTTAGCTTGTTCTAATAAAAATTTTGAGCGTTCAACTTCAACTTTATTACGCTTTACGTTATTACGTGTTGTAAACCTATTAAAGATAGGGACATTTAATTGAATTCCAACGGATGTACCATCAAATAAATATAATTGATCAACGAAAGAAATGTCTTCTCCAGTAAATGGATTTACTTGAGTACTCGCCCATCTGGTATTATATCCTAAAAACCCAGATAACGTTGGATAGTAACTTGTTCTTGCAAGCTCTAAATCCTTTTCTGCAAGTTCAAAATTAGTTTGAGCTATTTTTACATCATTTACTTCTTCTTTAGCTTTTTCAACAATTTCAGTTGGTCTTTTATCTAAAATTTCACTGGCGATTAACCCATAATCTTCATCCGAAATATCAAATATTTCATAGTCTTCTAATTGTAAGGTTTGAGCTAATCCTAATTTGGAAATAAATAAAGCATTTTCTGCAGCAATAATTTGCTGTAATTGTGTAGCGTCAGTAGCTTTCAATTCCAATAAATCACCTTGAGGAAGCACACCAGCTTCTACTAATTGTTCGGTATTACCTATATTTTCTTTAGTAACTGCATTTTGAGCAACTAATACTTTAAGTTGTTCTCGGTTAAATAAAATTTGTAAAAAAGAATTCGCAACAAATAACGAAATATCATCTTTCATTTTATCTAAACGATATTCAGCAGCTATTTTATTGATTTTAGCACGTTGAAGCGTTTTCCAATTGGCTAATCCACTAAAGATATTGACACCTGAGTTGATTGCACCTGAAGCAGATCTAAAGGTATTATTTTCAAATTGATTGGTTGCTGGATTAATATTAGCACCTGTATTAATACCATAAGAACCATTTGCATTAAGAGTTGGCAGAAAATTACTTAGAGATTGACTTTTATTAATGTCAGCTAAGTCTACATCTAATTCTGATTGCTCAATAGAAATATTATTTTCTAAAGCGTGATTGACGCATTCTAATAATGTCCATTTTTTTTCTTGTGAATACCCTATAATACCACAAAGAAGTAATGCTATGATGATTGATTTTTTCATAATGTCTTATATGTCTAGATAAATCGTTAAGTGTTACACTAAATGTTAAAATTATTGCCCAGCGAATTGTTGAAAACCTTGAACTTGATTCCAAACTTTAATTTTGTCGTCTTTGGTTATACCACTTTTAACCTCAACATAAATACCATCACTAATCCCTAATTCTAGGTCTTTACGTTCAAATTTTTGATCTCCAACTTCTACTTCAACATATGGCTTTTTGGTTTCATCATCGTATTGTACTAAAGCTTCCTTTATCGCAAGTACTTTTTCAGCTTTTTCTAGAATGATAGAGGCATTTGCACTTAAGCCTGCTCTAATAAACGTAGAATCCATTTTCTTCAATGAACCTTTTATAGCAAACTGAATAGCTCCGTTTTCTTCAACACCTTTTGGTGCTATGTAATCTAAAACCGCATCAAATTTTTGATCTTCAATAGCACCAACCGTAATTTCAAGTGGTAAGCCTTCTTTTATTTTTCCAACTTCACTTTCATCAACTTTGCCTTCAAAAATCATTTTCTTAACATCTGCTAATGAAGCAATTGAAGTTCCTTCATTAAAATTATTAGCTTCTATAACTTGGTTTCCTGCTTTTACAGGAACATCTAAAACCATTCCTTCTACAGTAGCCCTCACTTGCGTTTGCGCAATATTTCCTAATCCAGATGTTGTTCCTGTTTTTATGATATCATAATTTTGACGAGATTGAGTCACGTCAATTCTAGCTTGTTCTACTCGTTGTTTTGCTTGCAAAAAAGTATTATTAACTTCATCAAATTGATTTGCAGAAATAACACCTTTTTCAAACAGCGCCTTTTGACGATCAAAAATAGCTTTTTGAGTTTTAAAATTGATTTCTGCTGTTTGCAATGAATTTCTATTGGATGCAATATTGTTTTTAGCACTGGTTAAAGTCGACACATTAGGAATGACTCTAATTTGAGCAATTAAATCGCCTTGTTTTACATATTCACCTGCTTCAATAAATACTTCTTCAATAACTCCAGAAATATTAGGCTTGATTAAAACTTCCTCTTTTGGAACAATACTTCCGGTAGCTACAGTTTTAACCATTATGGTTTGTTCACTAGGACTTTCAGAAGTATAAGTAATTGGATCTTCTTGGTTTTTTTGCCATAAGTAATATAATGCTGCTGTAAATACAACAACAATTAATAACAATAAGATGACGGTTTTTGTTCTTTTCATGTGTTAGTGTTTTATTTTTCTCTTGATGGTCACATTTAACCTTTGAATATATAAACAAACTGATTTAAAATATGTTTTTTATTTATATAATGTCGGTTTCATTTTTGATGATTATTTATTCTATTCTTAATGCGTCTACTGGTTTCATTTTTGTGGCGCTATTAGCAGGAATTAATCCCGCTAAAACTCCTGAAACTACTAATATAATTAAAGCGGTAAATACCACTTGCATACTTACACTCGGGTTTGCAAAGTTATCTACAGGACCAGCACTATCTAAAATAGTATTCATGATCCAAATCACAAGTGCAGCAAATGAAATACCTACCATACCTGATAAAATCGTTAAAATTAAACTTTCTTGCAAAATTTGAGACTTAACGGTCCATGGAGATGCACCAAGAGCACGCCTAATACCTATTTCTTTTGTACGCTCTTTTACTACTATGAGCATGATATTACTGATTCCAATAATGCCAGACATCAGTACTAATGCACCAACAAAATAACCTACAACAGTTAATATAGAAAACAGACCATTGACTCGTTCAAATTGTTCAGATAAATCAAAGTGGCCGATTGCTCTGTCATCTTCAGGATGTATTTTGTGTCTCGATTTCATCAGTTCGAACACCTGCTTTTTTATACTTGTAATTGGAACACCATCAACTGCCGTAATTGCCATCCAACCAACACGATCACCTCTGTTAAATGCCTGACCGAAAGTTGTAAATGGCATATAAATGGTGTTAGCATCTTGCTCGCCATCACCTCTACTATTACTCATCTTAAAAGTACCAACGACCAAAAAATTAACACCATTAATTTTTATATAACTTCCTAGAACTTCTTCATCTTTGTCATATAGTCCTTTAACAACACCTGTTCCTACAACACATATTTTACGTTTAGCTTCAATATCAGAATAACTCACAAAACGGCCTTGAAGAATATCCATTGGCTGTTGTTTTATATACTCAGGATAATCGCCATATATTTCAAACGCTCCAGTTTTGGTCCCTCTTATCACATTATTATTTCCTCGAAAACCACCAAGTTGATTTCTAGGAGACACGTATTTAAGATTAGAAACCTCATTTTTTATGGCAGCAACATCATCAATTTTATAACTAAACCATCGTCCTTTTGGCAACCCTTTGTATGGCTTAGATGTACCTTGGGTCCACATAAACATTGAGTTAGTTGCAAAGTCTCCAAAATCAGACATCACTCCATTTTTCAATCCATTAGTTAAGGCTAACAGCAACACTAAAATTGTAATTCCCCAAAAGACACCAAAAGCTGTTAGCAAGGTTCTAAACTTGTTAGCGTTTAAGGCTTCTAATATTTCGTTCCAACGGTCTCTACTAAACATCTTATTCGTCTCTTAGTGCTACAATAGGTTTAATTTTAGCGGCTCTATATGCAGGAATGAATCCAGCAACGGCTCCTGCGAACACCAATAAAAATACAGTTGTTAGTGCTATATTGAAATTAACTTGAGGATATTTTAAAAAATCACTTTCTATTTGAGGACCTACTAATTCTAATAAGCCCAGGCCAAAAATTAAACCAAATAAACCTGCAAACATGGTTACAAAAACAGCTTCTTGTAAAATCATACCAATAATAGATGATGGTAATGCTCCTAGAGCTTTTCGAATTCCTATTTCTTTAGTTCGTTCTTTAACTATTATGAGCATAATATTTCCAACACCAACAATTCCGGCGATTATTGTACCAATTCCTACAAACCAAAATACAGCCTGAATTGTAGCAATGAGAGAATATATTTGTTTGGCTTCTTCTAAAGTATTAAATACTCTAACAGCACTCGTATCATCAGGAGACACGGTATGCATCAATTTTAATTCACTTTCAACAGCATCAGACATCTGCTTAGATAAGGCAACAGCTTCATCAAAATTATCAGACATTTTAACTGTAAATAATATATTCCTAATATCGTCTCCTGCACCAAATACTTTTTGAGATGTAGACAAAGGAATATATGCTTGTTGCTCTTCTCGCTCTCCTCCTGGGTCTATAAAAACACCAATGACTTTGAAATTCATCCCATAAATAGAAATACTTTTATTGATTGGATCTTCGTCCTTGAATAAATCTTGTCTTAATCTTCGACCAATAACAGCAACTTTTCTGGTATCTTCTAAATCTGCTTGATTTACAAAACGTCCAACTTCCATTTCAGCATTTTCAATAAATTGATGATCAGGCATTGCACCTCTAACTTGGTATCTTACAGTTTCATTTTTATAGGCGATTTCAGCTCCCCAAATTGAATATAATGCTGTTTCGTATTCAATATTATTTTCATATTTCTTTGATATAAAATCGAAATTCTCATTCTTCATTTGAATGTATCGGCCAGGATTTAAGCCTTTATAACCTTTTGTAGTAACTCCAGTCCAAACTGTAATTAAATTGGTAGCATCTTGTTCGAATTCAGACTTGACCCCATTTTCGAGTCCTTTACTAAAACCTAGAAGTATAACCAATATAAATATTCCTGAAGCTACTGAAAGTCCAGTTAAAAACGTACGCAATTTATTTTTACGCAATGTTTCAAATATTTCTTGCCAACGTTCTATATCAAACATTTGATGAAGCTCTAACTTGTTCTACCTTGCTGTCGTCAATAATAATACCGTCTTTAAGATTTACAATACGCTTTGTCATTTGCGCAATATCATGTTCATGCGTTACTACTAGTATTGTTTTACCTTCATCGTTAATGCCCTGAATAAGCTCCATAACCTCATATGATGTTTTAGTATCTAGAGCGCCAGTTGGCTCATCTGCCAATAGCACTTTTGGATCACTTGCTAACGCTCTTGCTATAGCAACACGCTGTTTTTGACCACCAGACAACTCACTTGGTAAATGATGAGACCATTGTGCAAGTCCTACTTTTTCAAGATAGTGCATCGCTCTTTCAGTACGTTCTTTTCTTTTTATCCCTTTGTAATATAGAGGCATAGACACATTATCTAATGCACTTTTGTAGTTAATAAGATTAAAAGATTGAAAAATAAAACCAAGGAATTCGTTTCTATATTTAGCTGCTATTTTTTCATTTAAGCCTTTTATTGGAACATTATCAAGAATATAACTTCCTGTATCTGCTTCATCTAACATTCCCAAGATATTAAGGAGCGTAGATTTTCCAGATCCTGAAGACCCCATTATGGATACCAATTCACCTTCTTTTACATCAAAGTTAATTCCTTTTAAAACATGAAGCGAGTTGCTTCCCATGTGATAAGATTTGTGTAAATCTTTGATTTGTATCATAGTGGAGGTGGTTAGTTCTTAACAAAATTACAATAATCCTTAAATGGATTATCCCAACTATTTGTTAAGAATTGATTTTTGATTGATATTTATAAGACTTCTAAATTTTAGAAATGTTACACTAGAAACGCTATTTTTTCTATTTTATTTCTGTTTTCTTTCTAAAGAATTTCCAATAGATTATTAGACCTACGCTAGCCACGAGAATATAAGGAACTGCCATAAGGTACATAATACCATCATTTACACCTTCTGCAGTTGATTGTCCTTCTTCGCTTTCCAAGACAGCTCTGCACATAGCGCATTGCGCATTTACTATTAAAACATATAGAAAAGAAAAAAGCGAAAAGATAAACTTCTTATTCATAATTTAAACATAATAAGGTGAAATCATCAAGTATACAATTACACCAGTAATAGCGACATACAACCATAATGGAAATGTGATTTTAGCTATTTTTTTATGTCGTTCGAAATTATTGGTAATAGCCCTAACATAAGTAATTAGCACAAATGGTATTATGATTATTGACAATAAAATATGGGTCAGTAAAATAAAATAGTAGATGTATTTAACTACGCCTTCACCTCCAAATTTAGTAGAATCACTAGTCATATGATAAGCGACATACATGATCAAAAAACTAACAGATAGGAGAATAGCAAATTTCATTAATCGTTCATGAAGTTTTCGATTTTTATTCTTAATTGCAATGACTGCAATTATCAAAATTAGTGCGGTTAAACCATTAATTGTGGCATAAATAGGAGGTAAAAAGGTTAATGGTTCAACTGCAACACCAAAATCTTGTAATTTCAATCTTGATAGTATTGCAACAACCAATGGAATTATTATTGCTAGTATTACAATCCATTTATTATATTTTTTTTCTTCTGAATTATTTTCAGTTGTATTCATGACTTAATTATTCTTCTTTTAAAAGTTTAGCAATATCTTCTTTAAGCATACTTATCTCTTCTGTTTCACCATCTTCGTCTTGTTTTTCTTCTTCACTGATGATGCCTTTATAGAAAATTTTAGGGTTTCCGAAGTTATCTTTTCGAGATCGAATAAATCCGTTTTTATCAATTAAAGCAAAATTACCCGAATGTTCAAAACCACCTTCAACGTTAGGGTTTTCACCAGCATAGATATTAAAACCAACATTAGCCAATTCATAAATGACATCCTTGTCACCTGTCATTAGATGCCAATTCGGATTTGAAACACCATAATTATCTGCATAATTTTTTAAGACCTCTTGGGAGTCATAATCTGGATTAATCGTGAATGATGCAACACCAAAATCTTTAAATTCTGAAAATGTGTTTTGAATTTGAACTAGGTTTCTATTCATTCTAGGACAAATAGTTGGGCAGGTTATAAAGAAAAATTCTACGACATAGACTTTACCTTCATAATCTTTGTTTGAAATTGTTTCCCCATTCTGATTCACAAAGGAAAATTCTGGTACTTTTTTTGGTTCTCCGTTAATTTTTAAAAACATTAAATCAGACACAAATTCTTCTGTACTTGTTGATAAACTCATGCTTCTACTTTCTGTTCTAATGACATCGTCGCCTTTGATTCTGTCTATGATTTTTGGTACAAAAATAATTCCAAAAACCAAAATAATAAATGCAATTCCTATAAATGAATAATTGGTTTTTTTAGTACTCATAATAATTTATTTGTCGTTAGCATTTAAGTCTTCAGCACGTCTAGAGGAGGAGTCAAACTTTCCTTTACGTTTTTGACGATATTCAGTGAACAAAATTCTGAGATCATCGCTCATTTTATTTTTAACCTCAGCAACTTCGATACAATCGTAAGAATACAAAGGGTAAATTGCTTGATTTTTTTCCTTTTCTTTATCTTCTCTGTCGTCTGTTCTACCACGTTGCGCTAAGTCTTTGTCAACAATAAAAATATGATCCGTAAACAAACTTTCATCAAGAGACTCTTCATATTTTAAGCTACTGAAAAGAGCTTTAATATCATTTGCTTCTCCGAAGATGTAATGCCAAAAACGCATATCGTCGTAATTATTTATCTCTTTCTGAAGTTGAGATGCTTTTGCTTCTGATCCTCTAGGAAGAACAATCACTATTTGAAATTTCTTGAAGCCTTTAAATTTATCATACACTAGCTCTTTTAAATTTGAAGCAGCAATTACATGATCTACTGGATCATCTCCTAGAAAACCTAAAACAGTTATGTGGTCTTTAAGTTGTATGTCAGTATCAGAATCAGATGAAAAAAACTGTAGTTCACTTACTTTATCATTAACAATATCCAGAGGATTATAATTATGTGTAGAAGGATATAAAAACAATAAAAATAAGACAGGTAAAAAAAATAAAACACACAAAACTAGTATCGTTTTTAATGGCATTTTCTTCATAGCTTATTGTGTTTGATTTGTTTTGCAAAAATAAAAAAGACGGTTTAAATAAACCGTCTTTTTATATACTTTATGTTAATTATAACATGTTAAAAATCTCTTTTTACAAATCCATTTGAGTAAACACCTTCAATGTAACCTCCTTCTTGTAAAAGGATGAATATAAGATAGCAAATCAAGAAAACTGCTGTCCACACAACCATTCTACGTAATGCTTTTGTTTCATCTCTCATGTGCATAAAATCCCAAGTGATATAATATGCTTTTACGATTGTTAATATGATGAAAATCCAGTTTAGGAGTTTCATACTTAACACTTGAGTCATTAAAGATTCTGGCTTGTAGATACCCAAAACAACTTCAACAGCTGTTATTATGGAAAGTAATATTAAAACTCCCCAAATTTTTTGAGTGTTTGATTTAAACTTTACTAAACCTCTTAATATTTCTAATTTGTGTGCGTGTGCCATTTTAAATACAATTATTCGATATTAGACTAAGTAGAAGAATGTGAATACGAATACCCAAACCAAATCTACAAAGTGCCAGTATAATCCAACTTTTTCAACCATCTCATAACTTCCTCTTCTTTCATAAGTTCCTAAGATTACGTTGAAAAATATTATAATATTAATTACAACCCCAGAAAATACGTGAAATCCGTGAAATCCTGTAATAAAGAAAAAGAAATCAGCAAATAGTGATGTTCCATACTCGTTAACGTGTAAGTTAGCGCCTTCAACAACAAGTCTTCCGTTATTTTTGATTTGCTTTAAAGATTCATCTCTTGACAATATTGTTTTGTGACCATCTTCATTTATAGTTTGTGTTCTAACTAACACATTTGGATTTGCTTCTAAACCGTTGTAAACTTCATTTACAGTATAGGCAGGTAATGTCCCTTCACTAACGAACCAAAGTCCACTTTTACGTTCATGCTGAACTCTTTCACCATGAGCATCGATAGCAATATCGCTAACTGCTACTCTCTTAAAGACTTCTTTTCCATCAACAGTTTCATATTGTCCAAACTGAAGAATATTTCCTCCTTTTGTTTGCACTGCACCATAATCACCTTGAATAAATGTTGCCCATTCCCAAGCCTGAGATCCAACGAATATTAAACCACCAATAATGGTTAAAAACATGTAAAATGTTACTTTGGACTTCTTCATGTGATGCCCAGCGTCTACGGCAAGAACCATAGTTACTGATGACATAATTAAAACAAATGTCATGAAAGCAACATAAATCATTGGATAGTTTCCATGAAAAAACGGAACGTGCGTGAACACTTCATCTGCTATTGGCCATGAACCAATAAACTTAAATCTTGAAAATCCGTAAGCTGCTAAAAATCCTGAGAATGTTAAGGCATCAGATACGATAAAGAACCACATCATCATCTTACCATAACTAGCTTTCAAGGGTTGATTTCCTCCACCCCAAGTTTTGCCTTCTGTACCAGTATTTGCTACTGTAGTATCCATATAAAGCGTTTAGTTGTTAAAAGTTGCACAAAAATAATCAATTTATCTATCTAAAAAAACATCAGCTTCTAAAAATTGACAACATAGCCCAATACTAGACTAGTTATAGCCTTTTAGGCGATAAAAAACGGAAAAAAATTATACTAAATATGATAAAAATAAAAACAAGAACAGCCACAGTATATCTATAAAATGCCAAAACGTAGCTGACAGGTTCATACCTAGCATTTCTGTTGCGTTATATTTTTGTTTAAAATGATTATAAATTACGACCAACAATGAAATAAGACCTGCGACCACATGCAAAATATGAACAAAAGCAATCACATAAATAAAACTCATTGTAACATTACTGGTTGGACCAGTGAAATTGTAACCTAAAGATACAATTTGACCAAACCCATAAAACTGACAACAAATAAATGCAATTCCTAAAGCGAATGTAGCTAAAAGCATTAATGTTGTTAAGCTTCTATTTCCATTTTTTAAAGCTTTTTTTGCTAAAACAAATGTCAAACTACTTATAATAATTAGTACACAACTAATTAAAAATGCAGTAGGCATTTCAAAATCATGTAACCAATCTTCACGCTTTCTACTTACTAATACAGCACTTGTTAGCCCAGCAAAAGACATAATTAGTGAAATTATTCCAAACCAAAGCATCATTCGTTTTGCTCTGTCATTTTTCTCTTGTATTGTACCTTCAGTTAAATCCATATTTATCTTATAAACTTATCAACTACGTAAACTATTTGCAGTAATGTAATGTATGATACACTAGACAGCATTAGTTGTTTTGCTGCTTTAGCTGTTCTCTTTTTAAACAATTCAAACGCATAATAAAGCATGACTAAACCAAGTGCAAAAACTATTACTGCTGCAACAATAGATAATTTCAAATCTCCAGTAACACCAAATACTGGAACTATAGAAATTAAAATGGTCCAAATGGTATACATAATGGTTTGAACAGCTGTACCTTTATCTCTTTTTCCAGTAGGCAACATAAAAAAACCCCCTTTTTTATAGTCATCAAATAAGAACCATCCAATAGCCCAAAAATGAGGAAACTGCCAAAAAAATTGTAATGCGAATAGTGTGCCTGGTTCAATACCAAAGTCATTTCGTGCAGCAACCCATCCTAACATAAAAGGAATTGCTCCAGGTATAGCTCCAACAAATACAGCTAGAGGTGTTTTAGTTTTTAAAGGTGTGTAAACACAAGTGTATAAAAAGATAGATATGGCACCATACATTGCAGTCCTAGGATTAATCACATATAAGGTTGCAATGCCTGCAATAGTAAACACTGTTGCGATAATAAAGGCAGTTCTTACGGACATTCGTCCAGCGGGAACTGGTCTATTTTTTGTACGATCCATTAACGCATCTAAATCTTTTTCAATGATTTGATTGTATGCATTTGAAGCTCCAACCATAAAATAACCACCAAAAGCCAATAAGATTAGCGTATATAAATCTAATTCAACAGCACCAAGCAAATATCCTGCAATTGCTGAAAAAACGACACTTACAGACAACCTTACCTTAGTGATTTCTTTAAAATCAGAGATGATGGATGTCTTAGAAGCCGATGTTTTTAATGTTGTCACTACAAGTGATTTTATTGCGCTTGCAAAGATACTCTGAAAAAAGCTTTTGAGCAATGCTAATTAAAAGTAATTCACTTTTAATTAAGCGCTTGTAAGTTTTGGTATCTTTACAAGACTCATGTTAAAACATTTTTATTATGCTACGTTTTATTTTATTGTCTATTTTAACATCTCTTTTTACAGGAAACATGCTAAATGCACAGCGTTTTGATGGTGTAGAAATTGAAACTATTCAAATTTCAGACCATGTCTACATGCTTAAAGGAGCAGGTGGTAATATTGGCGTTTCAATTGGAGATGACGGTATTTTTATAATAGATGATCAATTTGCACCTCTAACAAAAAAAATAGAAGCAGCAATTAAGACTTTAAGTGACAAAGAGATTAAATTTTTAGTTAACACTCATCATCATGGTGATCATACTGGTGGAAATCAAAATATGCAAAAACTTGGTGCTACAATTATTGCTCATGACAATGTTAGACATCGACTAGAAACTCCTCAAAAGCGGGATAATTCAATACAACCCAAAGAAGCATTACCAATAATTACATTTAATGACGAATTAAATATTCATATTAATGGAGAAAAAATAGCTGTATTCCATGCAGAACATGCGCATACAGACGGCGATGCTTTACTATATTTCACTAAAAGTAATGTACTCCATACAGGAGATACTTATTTTAAAGAACGTTATCCGTTTATAGATTTAGATTCAGGTGGAAGTGTTGATGGTTACATTAAAGCTGTTAAACTTGGATTGAAAACCATAAATGATACTACCAAAATCATTCCAGGCCATGGTAGTCTATCAAATAAAGAAGAGTATGAAACTTTTTTGAATATGTTAGAAACTTTAAGAGATGCTATAGAAATTGAAATATATGCAGGTAAGACTGAAGAAGATGTTGCAAAGAATGAAGCATTAACAAAATCATTCGATGATTTAAATTACGGATCCGGTTTTATCAATTCAGAAAAAATTAGAAGAACCTTTTATAAAAGCTTAAAAGGATAGTAACGGCGAAATTTAGAAATCATTATACCAGTTAAATAAATCAGTTCTAACGCCAATGTTAAACCAAGACGTATTGGTATTAAATGCTGCTGCTGTGTTGGCTTCTGGGTTATAATTCCTGTAAGTTGCATTGGCAAACAATCTTAAATTACTTACTGGATTTATGATATATCCTGCCATGATATCAGCTTGAAACACATCAGTGGTATTTCCTTGTCCAACAGTTATTCCTGAGTTAGCAATACGATCATCTTCAGTTCTATAAATATCTCCTCCATAATTGCCGAAATCAGTACCATTATTAAAATCGAAACCACGTTTTCCAAAAATAAGTTTAGCATCAGCAAACCATCGTTTGTAATTATACCTACTTATTAGAATGGCTTCACTAAAGTTTGCTCCCCATAGATGTGCCATTGGTTGATTGTTATGAGCATAATTTAAAACTAT
>NZ_JBGCCX010000015.1:0-10269 GCF_045105015.1 Psychroserpens sp. | reverse complement strand
AGAAGCCTCCATACCAACTGATGTAGAAATAGGGTTCATACCATCACTAACATTAGACCTTCTTAATTCACCACTTTCGCCAAGACCAACGTTTTGAGATAAATACGGTGTATGTAACGTTTCGTTATTGGCATCAAAATTCGGAACATTTTCAAAGTCCGGATCATCATTGGTACCTGTTACTTTTATTGGATTCGGTAAATAAGCAATAGCTCTATCGTTTAAATATTTAGCATAAACTCTTACATAACCTTTTTCAAATTCTTTTGTGATATTAAATTTGAATTGACCACCATTGTTCGCTGTATAACCTGCATCACGAATACCTTCACCAACTCTATAAAAACCACCCATGTGGAAATAAAGTCCTTCAGCAATTGGAGCACCATATTCAAAATCTGTTCTGAAATTTCCATAGTCTAATCCAAAAGCTGTCGATATTGAACCACCTTCTGTTTTTCCAGTTTTGCTAATTAAGTTAATAATTGCACCTGGGGAATTAGAGGATAATGTAGAAGCAGATCCACCTCTAATAGCTTCAATTCTCGAAATATTAGAATCAAATCTTGTAAATATATCTGCTGTAGCAAATGACATATCACCAAATAGTAAAACTGGTAATCCATCTTCTTGTAACTGAACATATTTTGATCCACCGGAGGATACCGGTACACCACGAACAGCTATGTTAGAATTTCCTTCACCACCAGAGGATTCTGAGCGAATACCTGGTATTGTTCTAAAAATTTCTGCAGTAGTTCTCGGTGCAGATTGTTGTATCACATCCGGTCGGATTGTTGTTACTGACACACTAGACTCTATTCTAGATTTCGGATTGGTAACACCAGTTACAATAATTTGATCTAAAGATTCAGAATCTTCAGTCATTAAAATGTTAATAGTAATGTCTTCATTGTTAATTGTAACACTTTGAGTGAACTTAGAGAAACCCAAATACGTTGCATTTAAAGTGTAAGTTCCATTTTCAACACTTGTAATGGTATAATTACCATCAAAGTCAGAAACAGCTCCTTGAGTCGTTCCTTCAATAATAACATTAACTCCTGCCAGAGGGATACCAGCACTATCAGCAATATTTCCTGAAATATTCGACTGTGCTAAAACGGTAGATACAGAAACCATTAGTAAAAGTAATAAACTGTAACATTTTTTAGTTGTAATCATTTTAAGTTAATTTTAATAATTTGATAATTATTTTGGTTAATTATTAACGAATCTATATTTATTATTTATTATTTCGAGATATTCATAAATCGAAAACGTTTTCGATTTACCGAAAACGTTTTCGATTTAGTTTTTTTTGTATTTTAGTCTAAAAATAAAACATTTTGAAACCAGTTACTTTAAAACAAATAGCAGAAACGTTAGATATTTCAATAACTACAGTTTCTAAAGCTCTAAAAGATTATCCAGATGTAAGTAAAAAAACAAGAAAACTCGTTCGTGAAACAGCTGCTCAATTGAATTATAGACCAAATTCATTTGCTGTTAATCTTAGAACAAAAGAATCAAAAACTATAGGTTTAATAATTCCAGAAGTTGTTCATCATTTCTTTTCAACAGTAATTAAAGGAATTATAGCACAAGCGGAAAAAAAAGGATACCTAGTTATTATACTACAATCCAATGAATCCTATGAACTAGAAAAAAAGCAAATTGATTTACTTTTAAGTAAGCACGTTGATGGTATATTAATTTCATTAGCTAATGGAACTTCTGACTTCAAACATTTAACCGAAGTTATAGATCAAGGTAAACCAATAGTAATGTTTGATAAGATTGCCAAAATTGTAAACTGTTCTAAAGTTATTATAGATGATAGAAAAGCGGCTTATATAGCTACGCAACATCTAATAGACATTGGCTGTAAACGTATTGCTCATTTTCGTGGTCCACTACTACCTCAAAATTCTATTGATAGATTCCTTGGTTACAAAAAAGCTTTATTAGATAACAAAATTGAATACGATCCTAGCTTAGTCTATATATGCGAGTGTGACGATATGAGTTTTGAAGAAGGCAAGAAAAATGCTTCAAAATTATTAGATGACAATAATAAAGTGGATGGCATTTTTATTAATACAGATATGGTTGCTATTGGAGCAATAACGGAATTTAATAAAAGAGGTGTTAGGATTCCAAAAGACATTGCAATTGTTGGATTTAGCAACTGGTTTATGTCCTCAGCAATAACACCTTCATTATCAACCATTGATCAACCTGGCTATCAAATGGGTAAAATGGCTTTTAAACAATTGCATAAAGAACTTAGAGCAATAAAAAAAGGAAAGGAGGTAAATCCAAAAATAATAGAACTAGAAACTTCATTAGTAAAAAGAGATTCTACTAAAGTTAAGATTTTAAAAACTTAATATTTCGTTGCAAGCCATCAAACTTCGTCCGCTTCACTGCAGATTTTTTAAACACTTTATTAAAAGTGTCTTTGGTAATCTCTTCCCAATCCTTTTTAGTCATGGATAATAAATCTGGATGAGGATCAAACAAAGGTTCATTATGTGCTTTGGAAAATCGATTCCACGGACAAACATCTTGACATACATCACAACCAAACATCCAATCATCAAATTGACCTTTAAACTCTGAAGAAATATTATCTTTTAATTCGATTGTAAAATATGAAATACACTTACTTCCATCGACGACATATGGTTCAGTAATTGCTTCTGTAGGACAGGCATCAATACAAGCTGTACAAGTGCCACAATGATTAGTAACTGCATGATCATAGTCTAATTCTAAATCGATTATAAGTTCTGCAATAAAGTAAAACGAACCCACTTGTTGCGTCAATAAGTTACTGTGTTTTCCAATCCAACCCAAACCAGATTTTGCAGCCCAAGCTTTATCTAATACAGGAGCAGAATCTACAAATGCACGACCATGAACATCACCAATCTCCTCTTGAATAAAATATAGCAACTGCTTTAATTTTTCTTTAATTACAAAATGATAATCTGTTCCGTAAGCATACTTAGACAATTTATAGCTTTCGTCATTCTGAATTTCTGAAGGGTAATAATTTAAAAGAAGAGACACGACACTTTTAGAATCTTCAACGAGTTTGGTAGGATCTAAACGTTTATCAAAATGATTTTCCATATAACGCATTTCACCATGTGCATTATTTTTCAACCATTGTTCAAGCCTAGGCGCTTCTTCTTCTAAAAACTGAGCTTTACTTATACCACAAGATATAAAGCCTAAACGTTTGGCTTCATCTTTTATAAGTTGAGATTGTTTTGATTTGCTCACCTTCAAATTTAAAACATCTCAAGAATATTTTAGTGTTGAATTGCAATCTATTTATTAATCACATCCCATATCTTGTGATGATACTGTATCTGCATTTGGAAAACAATTCCCTGATGGTAGTTCACTAGGCACATAACGCTGCAAATTACTATCATAAAGTGCGTTTTCTATAAAAGCTGTAATAGCATCAACTTGGGCATCATCTAAATTTAAAGGTGTAAACATTTCAGGTATTTGACTTACTGGCACATTTTGATTTTCGGCAATTGCATTATTCTTATAAGAAATCACATCTTTGATAGTTTGAAAACTTCCTCCATGTCCAAAAAATGTTACGTCTTTCAAATTATATAGTTGAGGTGTCTTGAATTTATAATCATCCTCAGCATTTCCAGTAAATCCACCACGTCCACGCTTAGTAGCATCATCTATAGTTGTCATAATATTTTCGCCAGCTAAATCATTCATTCCTAAAGCATAAAAATCCATTCCATTTAATGCAGGACCTGAATGACAAGAATAACAATTAGCAACTCCAAAAAAGAGAATAGCACCAAAAGTTTCTTCTTCGTTCATAGCATTTGTGTTTCCGTTTAGCCATTGCTGAAAAGGAGCTTGGTTTGGCAGTAAAGTTCTTTCGTATGCTGCAATTGCTAGTCCAGCATTTAATTTAGAATATCGTTCTGAAACATCTACATTTGAAAATGCTTCATCAAACAAATCTTTATAATCTGAATTCAAAATAAAATCTTCATCAATTAAAAGACGATGTACTTCAAGACCCGCAATTGCTTGTGTCTCTACACCTTCAAAACCTAAATTATTAACTTCTTTAGGCGTTCCTACAGTCCAATTTGCCTCTGTTCCTTCATTAGTTCCAGTTGCACCAAATTGTCCGTTCCAGAGCATAACATCTTGGTAAGCAACATTAAGTGCCGTTGGTGTTCTAATAGGTTGAACATCTAAATCTTCTTCAAGATATAATGAGTTTTTAAATCGACCTTCACCTGTTATACCAAAGCCCATTCCTCCTTCACCTATACCTTGCAATATTCCACTTTGGAAACCAGCTTTAGCATGATGACAACTTGCGCAAGAATAAGTATGCATTCCATCGTCCACATTTGGGTTCATAGCAAGTCCTGTTTCATGAAAAAGCAATTTTCCTAAGATTACTTTAGCTTGAGTAATTGGGTTATTTTCATCGTTAGGAATCAAACTATAGTCTGTAGCTAAGGGTTGTATTAAAGCTGCATTAGAACCATAAAGTTCTGCAATTCTACTTTCTAAAATATTTTGGGCTGGAATCGACCTGTAATCATCATCATCTGATGCACAAGACGAGAAAAGTATCATAAAAGCCATAGCTAGAATGGCTGAGTGGTGTAAGTTTTTCATTTTGATTTGTTTAATAGGTAACAGAAAAGTAAACCAAAATACAACTTCAGATAAATAAACTAGACAAAAAACATTATTATTAGGTTATAGACGTCTGAAATAGATTAAGTGTAATGTTTTAAAGGCCAATACAATAGACAGTATTAAGGTCTTTCTTCAAACTTTAAAAAAGCATTTTTAGGCTTAAGCGTAATTAATGGAGTAATTTCAATAGTTTCAAATCCTGGAAGAATTTTGTATTTCGAAATCAATTCACTTATAGCAATAATCATTTCAAACATGGCGAAATTATTTCCGATACATTTTCTTGGACCAGCTCCAAACGGAAAGTATTGCGATGAGAACTGTCGACCACCCTCACTAAATCGCTCTGGCAAAAAAGATTCTGGTTGTTGCCATAAATCTGGATGTCGATGCATTTCGTATACAGAGAATAATAAATTAGAACCTGGTTCAAATGTCATTCCATCAAAATGATCTTCAGCAATGTTAACCCGATCTATAAAATAAGCAGGTGGATACAATCGCATTGATTCTTCAATCACTTGTTGACAAACTTTAGATGACATTACTAGCGTCATTAAATCATCTGTTTGTTCTTTTATTTTTGAATGCTCTTTACAAATTTTATCTTGCCATTCTGGATGCATCGCTAATAATTGAAACGTAAAAGTAAGTGCATTAGATGTTGTTTCATGACCTGCAGTGAAAATGATTAAAATTTCATCTATGAGTTGCTCTTCAGTCATGCCTTTACCATCATCATAACGCGTTTCTAAGAGCATGTCTAACAAATCGTCGTATCGTTTGCCAGAAACTTTTCTTTCCTCTACAATCCCTTTTAAAATCGTTCTGGCTTCTTTCGAAAGTTCTAAATGTTTCTTGAGGGTACCACTTATATTAAACCACCAAGCTAGATACGGTTGACGTAGTTCTTTAACTAACATTCTCTGATTAGCTTCTGTTATAAACTGAAGCCTTTCCATATCTTTTCCGCTTGCTGCTTTAGTAAACAATGATTTTACTACTGTTTGGAATGCTAAATCATTAAGGACAGGAAATAAATCAATGGTTTTATTAGATTCAATACAAGCATACTCTGAAATAATAGTATCCTGCATTCCATTTAGTAAATTTTCAAGTTGTTTTTTATGAAATGCTGGTTGCAACATTTTACGTTGCTTTTTCCATTTTTCTCCTTCTGAGGTGAGTAAACCTTCACCAACATACTTTACTAAATCTTCAGTTTGTATTTTAGATTTGACGTAATTTCGTTGATTTTTTTGAAGTACATATTGTGCGAATTTAGAGTCTCTTATAAAAAAGACTTCATTTTTAAACCCAATTTTTAAACGGAATACATCTCCCTTTTCATTAAAGTTTTTACGATGAAAAGGCAAAGGGTTTTTTAGTATTTCAAGCGAATGTTTAATAAATCGATTTAAAGGAACAGTAGGTATTTGTTTTTCCGTACGCATCTAAAATAAACCTCCTTGTGATGGCCCCTTAATTTTTCCTAAGTGTTTATAAGCTTGTTCAGTAACTTCTCGTCCACGAGGTGTTCGCATAATAAATCCTTGTTGAATCAAAAATGGCTCATACACTTCTTCAATAGTTTCTGGACTTTCACTCACTGCTGTTGCAATAGTAGTAATCCCGACAGGACCACCTTTGAATTTTTCTATAATAGTTTCTAAAATTTTATTATCCATTTCATCCAACCCATGTGCATCTACATTAAGTGCTTCTAAGGCAAATTTTGCAATTTTTATATCAATACTGCCATTTCCTTTTATTTGAGCAAAATCTCTTACACGACGAAGTAAAGCATTTGCAATTCTAGGTGTACCTCGACTTCGACCGGCAATTTCAACAGCTGCTTCCATTGAAATTGGAACATCTAGTATAGAGGCGCTTCGTTGTACTATTGTCGTCAATAACTTAGTATTATAATACTGTAGTCTACTTTGAATACCAAAACGGGCTCGCATTGGTGAAGTTAATAATCCTGAACGTGTAGTGGCACCAACAAGAGTAAATGGATTTAAATTGATTTGAACGGTTCTGGCATTCGGACCAGATTCAATCATAATATCAATTTTATAGTCTTCCATAGCAGAATACAAATACTCTTCAACTATTGGACTAAGTCTATGGATTTCATCAATAAACAATACATCACGCTCATCAAGATTAGTCAATAATCCTGCTAAGTCTCCTGGCTTATCTAATACTGGACCAGAGGTTACTTTAATGCCTACATTAAGTTCACTTGCTAAAATATGTGCTAATGTTGTTTTACCTAGTCCTGGAGGACCATGAAACAGAGTGTGATCTAAGGCCTCTGATCTTCCATTTGCTGCTTGAACAAAAATCTGTAGATTTTCTAATACTTGATCCTGACCAGTAAAATCATCAAATGATAATGGTCTCAACTTTTTTTCAACATCAAGTTCTTCAGGCGAAAAATTATCATTTGTAGGATCTAGATGTTCGTTCATAGTAAAGACCTTTCGATTGTACTCAAGGTAAGGTTTTATAACTTAAATAATAATGATTCCATTTAGAAATAAAGAATCTATTCTTCAAATATAAAGAAAAAGCCTTTCGAAATTAACGAAAGGCTTTCCAATATTTTATATTCAGAAATTAATGTTGAAGTTCTTCTTCACCATCTTTCATAGGAACATTTTGAGGAACAAAATCATCATCATGTCCTGGTTTACTATAATCATAAGCCCAACGATAAACATGAGGAATTTCTCCTTCCCAGTTTCCGTGGATATGCTTAACAGGTGCAGTCCACTCTAAAGTAGTCGATCTCCATGGATTCTGAACTGCTTTCTTTCCGTAGAAAAT
Organism: Psychroserpens sp.; assembly: GCF_045105015.1. GTDB lineage: Bacteria > Bacteroidota > Bacteroidia > Flavobacteriales > Flavobacteriaceae > Psychroserpens. The sequence continues at coordinate 2,718 of NZ_JBGCCX010000015.1, read as the reverse complement.
TGAATAGAAGAAGTTCCATAAGTATACCAATTGAAAAACACCACCTACAATTGCGAATATTGTAATTACAACATTTGCATTAGCAGTATCGTCAAATAATGGGAAGTTCGAATTTGTATAATAACGTCTTGGTAAACCTGCCATACCTATAAAGTGCATTGGAAAGAATACACCATAAGCACAAACCGCAGTAACCCAGAAATGTAAATATCCAAGGTTTTTGTTTAGCATGCGACCAAACATTTTTGGGAACCAGTGGTAGATTCCAGCAAACATTCCATATAGTGCTGAGATACCCATTACTAAATGGAAGTGTGCCACCACAAAATAAGTATCGTGTACATTAATATCTAGAGCACTGTCTCCTAATATAATCCCTGTTAAACCTCCAGTAATAAATGTTGATACAAAACCAATAGAAAATAACATGGCTGGATTCATCTGGACATTACCCTTCCAAATAGTGGTAATCCAGTTGAAAGCTTTTACAGCTGAAGGAATTGCAATTAACAATGTTGTAAATGTAAATACTGAACCAAGGAAAGGATTCATACCAGAAATAAACATGTGGTGTCCCCAAACTATCGTAGATAAAAATGCGATAGCCAAAATTGACATAATCATGGCACGATACCCAAAAATTGGTTTTCGTGAATTAGATGCCATTATTTCTGAAACTAATCCCATTGCTGGTAATATTACAATATAAACTTCAGGGTGACCTAGGAACCAGAATAAGTGTTCAAATAATACAGGTGAACCACCTTGATAGTGTAATACTTCGCCTTGTATAAATATGTCTGATAAGAAGAATGATGTTCCAAAACTTCTATCCATGATTAATAAAAGTGCTGCTGATAATAATACTGGGAAAGAAATAACACCAATAACAGCTGTTACAAAAAATGCCCAAATAGTTAATGGAAGTCTTGTCATAGACATTCCTTTTGTTCTTAGATTAATTACAGTAACAATATAATTTAATGATCCTAGTAGTGATGATGCAATAAATATTGCCATAGATACTAACCATAGAGTCATTCCCATACCTGAACCAGATTGTGCTAAAGGCAAAGCACTAAGTGGAGGGTAGATTGTCCAACCAGCTGCTGCAGGTCCTGCTTCAACAAATAGAGAGATCACCATAATCACACTTGACAAAAAGAATAACCAATAAGAAACCATATTAAGGAATCCAGAAGCCATATCTCTTGCTCCAATTTGAAGTGGAATTAATAGGTTACTAAACGTACCACTTAATCCGGCAGTAAGAACAAAGAATACCATGATTGTACCATGTATTGTTACTAATGCTAAATAAATATCTGCATCCATAACTCCATCAGGAGCCCATTTACCAAGTAATGCTTCAAAAAGCACATTTGGTTCTTCTGGACATGCAATTTGCATACGAAACATAATTGACATCAAAACACCTATGACTCCCATAATAGTACCTGTTACTAGGTACTGTTTTGCAATCATTTTATGATCTTGACTAAATATATATTTAGTTACAAAAGTCTCTTTATGATGATGTCCGTGATCGTCGTGTGCGTGAGTATCTGCGTGTGCTGACATAATCTATTATCTTTTTTTAAAATCTTTTTATTTAATTAAAGAATTCTTGAAGGTTTTTTGTTCACTTAACCAAGCTTCGTATTCCTCTTGGGTTTCAACAATAATCTTCATTTGCATGTTATAGTGAGATTTACCACATATCTTGTTACATAATAATAGGTAATCAAACTCATAAGTTAATTCTTGACCTTTAGCCTCTATAGCCTCTTTGTTTTCTAATCTAATAGCATTAATATTTGCTACTTTATCAATAATATCTGGGTTTTGACGCATGTCAGCAGTCGTTACTGTTGGAGTAAACCCAAATTGTGTAATCATTCCAGGAACACAATTCATTTGTGCTCTAAAGTGAGGCATATAAGCCGAGTGTAATACATCTTGTGAACGCATTTTAAATAGAACTGGTTGTCCGACTGGTAAATGAAGTTCAGTTGTGATAACGTCATCTTGAGCATTAGGGTCAGCTTCATCAACACCTAATATATTTGCACGATCAATATCAATTAAACGTACATTAGCCATTCCTAGAGTATTATCTTCACCTGCATAACGTGCTTTCCAGTTAAACTGTTGTGCATATAGCTCTATGACTATAGGATCTTCACTTTCATCAACATTCATAATACTAGACCAAGTGAATAATCCGTAGATTATTAGCCCAGCTAAAACGACTACAGGAATAAACGTCCATATAGCTTCTAATGTATTATTATCAGCATAGAATAAAGCCTTTTTACCTTTCTCTCCTTTGTATTTATAAGCAAAGTAGTGCAGTAAAAATTGAGTAAAAGTTTGCACCACAAAAATAAGAGCCATCGAAATAATCATCAAATTATCTAGACCAGGACCATGCTCTGAAGCAGAATTAGACATTAAAGGTAAATCCCCTAAATACCAAAAACTAAGAATTGTAATGATATATATGAAGGCCAAAAACCCCATCATTAAATACCCATTAAGCGTATTGTCTTTATCTGTAGCTACTTGATCATTATCTGATCCTACTTGTGATAGGTCAAATATTTTAACCATTTGCCAAATAGCAACAGCTATAAAAAGTACTATTATAAGTGTTAAAAAAGCAGTCATTGTTGTTTGTCTTCTTTATTTAATTTATTAATAATGGAAATGTTCACT
>NZ_JBGCCX010000014.1:0-29834 GCF_045105015.1 Psychroserpens sp. | reverse complement strand
AATTATCAAGGTGAAACTGAAAAAATATTACAAGGTCTTGGTTTTAAACGTGAAGATTTTAATAAACTCACAGATACATTTTCGGGAGGTTGGAGAATGCGAATTGAACTTGCAAAGCTCTTACTTCAAAATAATGATATTTTACTTTTAGATGAGCCTACAAACCATTTAGATATCGAATCTATTATTTGGTTAGAAAACTTTTTGAAAAATTATTCAGGTGCAGTCGTAATAGTATCGCATGATAAAATGTTTTTAGATAACGTTACCAATCGTACCATTGAGATTTCATTAGGTAGAATTTATGATTACCCGAAGCCATATTCTAAATTTTTAGTGCTTCGTCAGGAGATTAAAACACAACAACTGGCATCTCAAAAAAATCAGCAAAAGCAAATTGAACAAACTGAGAAACTAATTGAAAAATTTAGAGCAAAGGCTAGTAAAGCAACTATGGCTCAGTCGCTGATTAAAAAGTTGGATAAAATTGACCGTATTGAAGTTGATGAAGATGATAACAGTGTGATGACTTTAAATTTTCCTGTTTCAATTACACCAGGCAAAGTTGTGGTTGAAGCTGAACATATTTCAAAACGTTATGACGATAATCAGGTGTTAACTGATGTCAATTTGATGATAGAGCGTGATAGTAAAACTGCTTTTGTTGGTCAAAATGGGCAAGGGAAATCCACTTTAGCAAAAATCATTGTGGGTGAAATCAAACATGAAGGCCATTTAAAACTGGGACATAATGTTCAAATTGGATATTTTGCTCAAAATCAGGCAGAGTATTTAGATGGTAGTAAAACTGTTTTAGATACCATGATTGATGCTGCTAATGAAACCAATAGAAGTAAAGTCCGTGATATTTTAGGGTCTTTTTTATTCAGAGGAGATGAAGTTGAGAAGTACGTTCGAGTACTATCTGGAGGTGAAAGAAATCGATTAGCATTAGCAAAATTAATGTTGCAACCCATCAATGTCTTAATTATGGATGAGCCAACCAATCACTTAGACATTAAATCAAAAAATGTACTTAAAGACGCATTAAAAAAGTATGAGGGTACGTTAGTCTTAGTGTCACACGATAGAGATTTTTTACAAGGGCTTACTAATAAGGTTTATGAATTTAAAGACCAGAAAATTAGAGAATATTTAGGAGATATTGACTACTATTTAGAACAAAGAAATGTTGAAAATTTGCGTGAAGTTGAAAGGCGTACAGTCATAAAAGAAACACCAAAAACTACAAATAAACAGTCTTACGAAGATCAGAAGAAACTTAAATCTTTAAACAATAAGTTGAGTAATATAGAATCTAAGATAAGTCAACTAGAACAAGATATCAAAGCAGATGATGTTGAATTAGCAACTAATTATGATGAAACAGTTTCTGATGAAAATTTCTTTGATCGCTATCAATCTAAAAAACAAGCGCTGAAACAACTAATGACTGATTGGGAAATGATTCAAATAGATATAGAAAATCTGGCATAATCGATGTAACTTTAACCATGGAAGAACATTTTTTTCAATGTCCATATTGTTGGGAATCCATATCAATGCTAGTTGATATATCCTTATCGAAACAGTCATATATTGAAGATTGTGAAGTCTGTTGTAATCCTATTCAGTTGTCTATCAGTACTGAAAATAGCGAAATAATAGCTTTTGAAGCCCAAAATATTGAACAATAGTAATTTTTTAAACATCTGATTTTCAATAACATAAAAATTTTTCGATAAACGACCATGCATTTCATCGAAAAAAATTGGTAGATAGTCGATATTCTGTTATTTTCGTTATAGTAAATGTGCTCCCTAACAAAAATCTACTATTATGAAAACCGCTAAAATTACACTGTTATTGTGCCTAGTAACGATATTTTCGTTTGCTAATGTGACTACAAAAGAAAAAGAAGCACTACTCGCTTTATATAATTCTACTAATGGAACATCTTGGAATACAATTTGGGATTTAGATAGTCCTGTCTCAAGCTGGTATGGAGTTACAGTTGAGGGTAAACATGTTGTTGCTCTTAATTTAGAATTTAACAATCTTGAAGGACAACTTCCTAACGCTTTAGGAGACTTATCTAATCTTAAAACACTTAATTTCTTCAGAAATAATATCTCTGGAACTATTCCAAGTTCAATTGGTAATTTGAAAGCTTTAGAAGTTATGAATATGGCTTTTAATAGGCTAGATGGAACGTTACCAAATACAATTGGAGATATGTCATCCTTACAATCCTTACAATTATTTATGAATGATATTGAAGGATCAATACCAGATACGATTGGTCAATTAACTCAATTACAATCTTTAGGATTGTATAGTAATAAACTTTCAGGAGTTTTGCCTAATACACTTGGTAACTTAACGAAACTTAACGAATTATTAGTTAGTAGTAATAACCTTACAGGTAAATTACCACAAAGCATAGGTAACTTATCAGATTTAAAAACATTAAGTGTTTTTGATAATATGTTATTAGGAATTGTACCTAATGCAATATCAAACCTTGTAAATTTAGAAGAATTAGTATTAGCAAATAATGCATTTTTTGGTAACCTCCCTACAGATATAGCTAACCTATCTAACTTAAAAATATTGATGATAGGTAACAACGATTTTAAAGGCGATTTAGCCCAGTTAAAATCTCAGTTTCCAGATATTGAACAGTTTGATTTTGTAAGTAATAATGATGCAGGAGTGTTGGCAACTTTAGATATTGAAGACGATAACGATTAACATAATTTCTAGTTTTAATTTTGAGAATAGCTCTTAGTCATTTATGATTAAGAGCTATTTTTTTACTTTTAGTGTTGTTAAAATCAAAAAGCGTTGTATATTTGCAGTCCGAAATGATTAAGTCGGCATTATGAACCGAAAGTTAAAAGCTAAGACAGTCATTTTATTTAAATCGCGGGATAGAGCAGTAGGTAGCTCGTCGGGCTCATAACCCGAAGGTCACTGGTTCGAGTCCAGTTCCCGCTACTACAAAAGCCAAACACATGTGTTTGGCTTTTTTTATTTAATATCATAAAGTAATTATTTGTTAAGCACTAAACTGTCACGTGATAATTAACGATATTAAGAGTTCGTTATTTAGTAATGCTAGGGTCTTCGGTAATAGGATGCCCTATTTCTGAAAGGTGTATACGTAAGCCTTCAATAGCATTATGACTTGAATAATCGAAACTTAAACTACCAATGGTAATATCTGTGACTACATTTGATATGCTTTTAAATTTAGCAATTGCAGTAACCACTTTATGTCTACAATCATTACATCTTAAATTCTGTATGATTACTGTTGTTCGCATTAGTGAAAGTTTTATAATGTAAACTTAAGGACAAGTGTTAACGAAAAAAATGATATTTGTCAGTTTTAATAAGAATATGATATTCAGATAAATAGAAATACTTAATGTCTGAAATCTTCAATAAACTGAGTTAATTTGTTACTGTCAATCAAGGCGATCTTTTTTCCAGAGATAGCTATCAAACCCTCTTTTTTTAAGGCAGAAACATTTCTAATGCATGACTCTACAGCAGTACCAACAACATTTGCTAACTCCTCTCTTGAAAGATTTAGTTTTAAGTACCCATTATCATCTTCACCATAATTTGTTTTGATGTAGAGTAGAGCTTGTGCGATTCTTTGTTTGACATTTTTTTGGGAAAGCCTTAAGATAGCATCATTAGATTCTTTTAAATCGCTTACCATGGTTTTTAAGACTTCCATAGTAAATTTAGGATTGTTATTAAGCGGAACCACTATGTTCTCTTTCGGAATGAAACAAACTTCCATATCATTAATTGCAGTAGCACGTAAATCAGATTTTTCATCTGAAATAATAGAACTTTGACCAAGAACTTCGCCTTTAGTTACAAGCTTTAAAATTTGATCTTTACCGTTTGAGCTTAATTTAGAGAGTTTTGATACACCATCTCTAACACAAAAAATACCATTAAGATGTTCTCCTTCTTCAAAAAGAGTATCACCCTTTTTTACTTTTTTTGTGACCTTAGCGTCAGAAACTTGTTTGAGTTCTTCTTTGTTTAAAGCACGAAGATTGTTAAACTGTCTTACAATACAGTTTTCGCAACGTTCTTCTCTATCATTTTGTGCCATAAATACGTTAGCTTATACCTACACAAATATAAACGATGATAAAAAAGTAAAAGCTATAATTTTATAGGTTTTATCTGATTTAGTTACTATTCATTAGCGTAATTAATTTTTGATTTGAATTAATTTTTATGTTTCCACGATTGAGCTCCAAGTAATTTTTATTTTTAAATGAAGTAAGTAAAGAAATTACATATTCACTTGTAGTTCCTAGTATGTCAGCCATATCTTGACGTCTTAATGATATATTAATCCAACCTTTTTTTTCTGTTCCAAATTTATGAGCTAGATAAAGTAATAAACCTGCTAGTCTTACTTTAAGTTTTTTATTATTCTGAAAATAAGTAATTTTTTTTGCGTCGTCTTCCATGTCGTCAATAAAGCCTTTTAAAACATCTTGACAAAATTCATTATTTTTCTCTAGGCTTAATAGCACTGGATCTTTATCAATTGAATACAGTATAGTATTGGTAATTGCGGTTGCAGTTACTAAAGCCCCTTTATTTGTTATAATAGAACGTCTTCCCATGAGATCTCCTTCTCCAAGAAGTTTGGTAATGTGTTCTTTTCCTTTATTATCAATTAGTGAAAATTTACATGCACCATTACTTATACAATAGAGCTTTTTTAAATGCTCATCTTCGAAAAAAATCACTTCCCCTTTTTTTATTTCTAGTTTAGAACTATGGTTTAGAAGAACTTCTTTTTCAGCAAAGGACATGCTTTTTAGAAAGTTGAATTGCTTCCCAATATAAAAATCTTGAGTATTCATGATTACGAATTTTTCTAGTATAAATTTATTGCTAAAATGCTGTTTAAATGCTGATTTTTATCAGCTAACTGTTTAATTAAATAGTTATAGAAAGATTTTTGAAAACTAAATTGTAATTCAATGTATTCGTGTTTGTTTTGCAAAATCAAGAGCTTTTATATTTTTGTATTATGAATGATAATTTCAAAAATGAATTCTTCGGAATCGGTATTCAAAACGGTAAAACTCCTGAAAACTTGGGAGTCTTATGGAGATCCGCTCAAAACCTAGGTGCCAGTTTTATTTTTACCATCGGAAATCGCTATGCTAAGCAAGCTTGTGATACACATAATGCAGTAAAATCGATGCCTTATTTTCATTACGATACTTTTGAAGATTTTTTTAATAATTTACCAAAAGGAACACGATTAGTTGGTGTAGAGTTAACTCAAGAAGCCGAAGATTTAGAAACTTTTAACCATCCAAGACGCTGTGTATATCTCTTAGGAGCTGAAGATCATGGTTTGTCCAAATTTGCCATTGAAAAAAGTCATTTTCTAATAAAATTCAAATCTCAGTTGAGCCTAAATGTCTCTGTCGCAGGAAGTATTGTCATGTATGATCGTGGAATAAATAAACCTAGATCATGATAATATTCCTCTTTGTCGAATATTTGTTAAATAATTAATAAAAATTTAATATATTTACTATTGTTATAGTAATTGATTAGGGATTATTTTAAATAATAAACAATCAATTGATTATTTATTAAATAACTAAACCAATCGTAGACAATGAAGAAACAAGAATCGCAAGATCAAATCACACGAAAGGATGCGTTAATAAAAATGGGAAAATATGCTGCTTTAACAGCAATGGGAACATTTATTATTTTAACACCTAAAAAAGCTCAAGCATCATCTCCACCTGATCCAGGAGGAGGATTAGGAGGCTAATCATATCAAAAATATAATTAAAGCTTGTGAACTTATACTTCACAAGCTTTTTTATTTAGTGGTGTCAGAAGTTATTTAATGTTTCATAAAGGTTGTAACTTTGTCATCTAGAATCAAACTACATATGAGTCACAAAGCAGGTTTTGTTAATATTATAGGTAATCCAAATGTTGGTAAATCTACACTTATGAATGCGTTTATTGGTGAAAAGCTATCAATTATAACGTCTAAGGCACAAACCACTAGACATCGTATTCTCGGTATTGTTAATGGTGAAGATTTTCAAGTGATTCTTAGTGATACTCCAGGAATTATTAAACCAGCTTATGAGCTACAAGAATCTATGATGGATTTTGTGAAATCTGCTTTCGAAGATGCAGATGTCTTAATTTACATGGTTGAAATTGGTGAAAAAGAATTAAAAGATGAAGCCTTTTTTAATAAAATCAAGAGTTCTAAAATACCTGTACTTTTATTACTAAATAAAATTGACAATTCTAATCAAGAACAATTAGAAGAACAAGCCGAATTATGGCAAAGTAAGGTTCCTAATGCTGAGTTTTTTCCAATTTCTGCATTACAAGGTTTTAATGTTCAGAATGTATTTGATAGAATTATAGAATTATTACCAGAGTCGCCCGCGTTTTATCCTAAAGATCAGCTAACCGATAAACCTGAACGCTTTTTTGTAAATGAAGCCATTCGTGAGAAAATATTAATGCACTACAAGAAAGAAATTCCTTATGCAGTTGAAGTTGATACTGAAGAGTTTTTTGAAGAAGAACATAGCATTAGAATGCGTTCTGTAATTATGGTTGAACGTGATACTCAAAAAGGAATTATTATTGGTCATAAAGGTTCTGCATTGAAACGTGTAGGTGTTGAAGCTCGTAAAGATTTAGAGAAGTTCTTCGGAAAACAAGTTCATTTAGAATTATACGTAAAAGTGAATAAAAATTGGAGAAGTAATCAAAGGCAATTAAAGCGTTTTGGTTACAACCATTAGTGATTTAATCTTCAGCGTGTATACCTTTACTTCTTAAAGTATCTCTCATAAAATGATGTAATTCATGCATTTGTGCCATCCCTGTTCGCTTCCCTAAGCGTCCACCAAAATATAAAGCGACCCAAATTACAATGGTAAGTAAGGTAACAAATAGTTGAATGGCATAATTAGCATCTAAAGTCCAATTTACATAAGCCCAAATTGCAAATGCGATAAATAAGCCTGCTACCAGAAAATGAAAAAACATAAACATAGTCCACACTGTTGGATTAGGTCCGAACAACCCATAGATAATACTACCATCTTTCTCATCAAATTCGTTATTAATTTCTAAATGCAATTGTGGTGACCAGAAATGTTGTTTGTCTTTTGGGATTTTAATAAATACATGATCATCAACGCGAGACACGATAAAATCTGATTGCACAGATTTAGTGTCTTCAAATAACTTTAAAAGCATCTCGTTTTTATAATTAACATGAAATTTAAAACGAGGTCTTAAAACAATATCATTGGTTGTTGTAGACATTTTGGCTAAAAATAGTATTTCAAAGTACTAATTTTTATTCAATTAATTAATAGATTCCATGTTTACTGCAAAATTAACTGAGTATCAGTAGTTATTTAGTATCTTTGCAGCCGCTTACAGGATATGTAATGCAGAATAAAACGCAAAATTATGAGTAATATAGTTGCTATTGTCGGAAGACCAAATGTTGGAAAATCAACATTTTTTAATCGTTTAATTCAACGTCGTGAAGCTATAGTTGATGCCGTTAGTGGTGTTACTAGAGATAGGCATTATGGAAAAAGTGATTGGAACGGTAAAGAATTTTCTTTGATCGATACTGGTGGATATGTAAAAGGTAGTGATGACATTTTTGAAGCTGAAATTGATAAGCAAGTTGAATTAGCCATCGAAGAAGCGGATGCCATTATTTTTATGGTTGATGTAGAAACGGGTGTCACAGGAATGGATGAAGATGTAGCACGATTACTTCGTAAAGTTGAAAAGCCAGTGTTTTTAGCTGTCAATAAAGTTGATAATGGGAAACGTGCTGAAGATGCTGTAGAGTTTTATGCTTTGGGATTAGGTGAATATTTTACAATTGCAAGTATTAATGGTAGTGGAACAGGTGATTTATTAGACGCCTTAGTTGATGCTTTGCCTGAAAAAGACGAGGAAGAAGAAAAAGATGAGTTGCCTCGATTTGCAGTTGTCGGAAGACCTAATGCGGGTAAATCTTCTTTTATTAATGCACTTATAGGTGAAGATAGATATATTGTTACTGACATTGCAGGAACAACCAGAGATTCTATAGATACCAAATACAATCGCTTCGGATTTGAATTTAATTTAGTAGATACGGCTGGTATCAGACGTAAATCCAAAGTTAAAGAAGATCTAGAATTTTACTCCGTAATGCGAAGTGTTAGAGCTATTGAGCATTGTGATGTTTGTATGTTAGTTCTAGATGCCACTAGAGGTTTTGATGGTCAAGTGCAAAATATATTTTGGTTGGCTCAACGAAATAGAAAAGGGATTGTCATACTTGTAAATAAATGGGATTTAATTGAAAAAAATACGATGACGACTCGAGATTTCGAAAGACGTATCAGAAAAGAAATTGAACCATTTACTGATGTGCCTATTGTATTTATATCTGTATTAAACAAACAGCGAATTTTTAAAGCTATAGAAACTGCTGTTGAAGTATATCAAAATAGAAGTAAAAAGATAAAGACTAGTAAACTGAACGAGGTCTTATTGCCAATAATAGAAAATTATCCACCTCCAGCTTATAAAGGTAAATTTGTTAAAATTAAATATATCATGCAATTGCCAACTCCACAACCGCAATTTGCATTTTTCTGTAATTTACCTCAGTATGTAAGAGAACCTTATAAGCGTTATTTAGAAAACAAGTTAAGAGAACATTTCGATTTTAAAGGTGTTCCAGTTAGCGTTTATATGCGAAAGAAATAAAGTGTATCTTAGTTAAGATATTAAAAATGCCATCTCAGTTGTGATGGTATTTTTTTGTCTTGTTTTGAGTTGGTATTCTGTTTTTTATGAGATTATATAAATTATATTTTACAAAAAGTAAAGTAAGGTTTACTTTTTGTAAATATTTGTTTACCTTTGATAGGTAATTAAATCTTTATATTGATATGGAATCAAATTATTTTTTGCCTAACACTTATAAAATTCCAGGATGGATTTTATTGACTATTGGAGTCATTGCTGGTGTGTTTTTAACAATCTCTGAATATGAATCTGATTTATTAACAGTTAATGTTTTGGCTATTTTTAATGGAGACTCTTTATTTGAAAATAATTATGGCTTTTTTAAAATTCTTAAAAACAGTATTGTTGATGAAATCATAGCATTAACAATAATTATTGGAGGCCTGATGGTTGGTTTTTCTAAAGAAAAAGTTGAAGACGAATTTATTTATAAACTCAGAAAGGACTCCTTGGTTTGGGCGATTATTTTTAATTATATCGTATTAATGTTTGCCATCATCTTTATTTATGAATTTACTTTTTTTGATGTGTTAGTGTATAATATGTTTACCCCATTACTATTTTTTATTATTAGATTTAACTTTTTAAAAGCTAGAGCATAATTTCTATGAAAAATAATATCAAAATTGAGCGTGCTCGATACAATTTAACTCAAGGGGATTTAGCTGAAAAAATAGGAGTGAGTCGACAATCGATAAATGCAATAGAAAAAGGGAAGTATGTGCCATCTACACTATTGGCTATAAAAATTGCGAAGTTATTTAAATTACCAGTAGAAGAATTGTTTTTTTTAGAAGAAGGCGAGTAAAAAGTAGTATGCTACTACCAGCTTCCTCCAGCTCCACCACCAGAGAAACCTCCACCACCGAAGCCTCCTCCAAATCCGCCACCACCAAAACTTCCACCTGAACTGCTTCCAAAGCCTCCAGAGCTTCCGCCATAACTGCCTCGTCCCATATTACTCAATATAATAGCATCGAGAATACTTGTGCCATTGGTTCTGCCACCTTTACCATTATTTCCACCACCACGTTTATGTTTAGAAATGGCAATGATAAAAATAATGAACAGGATAAATAAAAAGAAAAAGAAGCCGATAGGAAAAGAATCTCCAGAATTACTTTGTCGAGTTCCTTGATAAGCTCCAGTCAAAACTTCAAAAATAGCGTCGCTACCATTGTTGAGTCCTTGATAATAATCTCCTTTTTTAAATTCTGGTATAATAACATTTCGTATCAACTCTCCAGTAATTCCTGCAGTAAGTCTGTCTTCAACACCATAACCAGGTGAAATCCAAATTTTACGATCATCTCTAGCTAGTAAAACGAATATACCATTATCTTCTTTGGCTTGACCAATTCCCCATTCATGTGCCCATTTAGGTGTAAGTAAACCAATATTTTCACCTTTAGTTGTTGCTATTATTGCGACTACAATCTGAGTAGATGTAGTGTCTGAATAGCGAATAAGTTTTTGTTCTAGATTATTTTTTTCAGAAGAAGAAAGCAGATTTACATAATCATAAACACTAGTCTGATCCTCAGGAATAGGAGGAATATCAAATTGAGCAAATACAGATTGAGCAAAACAGAATAATGATAAAACTAATATTAAAGCATAGTTTGGAGAACTAAGCTTCTTATCATTATTTTGAATTGAATATTGCATTTTAAAATCTATCCTTTAGAAATGTCGTTAGGTAATTCATTTATATCTCCATGAATCCAAGGAAAATGTGTTTCTAATTGTTCACCTGCTTTTAATATACCTTCGATTAAACCTTTTTTGAAATGACCATGTATAAAATGTGATTGTATCACATCTTTAGTCGCATCCCAAAATCCATTAGGAACAACATCATTAATTCCTTTGTCTCCATATATCACAAAGCTCTTATCGTCAACAGCTACATAAATTAGAACACCATTTTGCTGTTTAGTGTTGTCCATTTTAAGGTAATGAAAGACTTCCATGGCACGTTCAAAAGCATCCTTCTGTGAAGAATGTTCAATATGAACTCTTATTTCACCAGAAGTATTATCCTCAGCAGTTCTTATAGCTGAAATAATTTCTTGCTCTTCTTTGGCACTAAGAAAATCTTCAATTTTTGACATATTAATTATCGAAGTCGAATTCTACATCAACTGGCTTTTCAGCTCCAGCTTCGGCATCAAAATATGGCTTGTCGTCAAAACCTAGTACTCCTGCTAAAATAGAATTAGGAAATTCTTTAACATGAATATTGTAAGGCTTAATAGCTTCATTGTATCGAGTTCTCGCAGTCTGAATTGTGTTTTCAGTGCTAGTTAATTCATCTTGTAACTTTAAGAAGTTTTGATTTGATTTTAAATCAGGATAGCGTTCAACAGTTACCAAAAGGCTTTTTAAAGCGCCACTTAATCCACCTTGAACTTGATTATACTTTGCTAATTGTTCAGGAGTAACGTTTGAAGGGTCAATATTGATTGAAGTCGCTTTTGCTCTGGCTTCAATCACATCTTTTAAGGTGTTACGTTCAAAATCAGCTGCACCTTTAACGGTGTTTACTAAATTTCCAATAAGGTCATTTCTTCGTTGGTAAGATGTTTGTACATTTCCCCAAGCTTCACTCACGTCTTCATTGAGTTGAACTGCAGTATTGTTAAAACCTTTAACCCAAGAATAGGATCCTAAAAGGATTACTGCTATAATTATTACAGGAATGAGCCATTTTTTCATGATTAGTGTGTTTTAATTAGTGAATGTATTTGTTAGTTGCAGTAATTAAGAATATGTTACAACTGCGATTTAATTTTTGTAAGCTGTGCCTTTATACCTTCTAATTTATTGATGATTTCAAAATTATTCAAGGTTTGTTTTTTTCCTTCTTTAAGGTGTGTTTTTGCACCTTCTAGAGTAAAACCACGTTCTTTTACGAGGTGATAAATAAATTGAAGATTTTTGATGTCTTCAGGCGTAAACTTTCGATTCCCTTTGGCGTTTTTTTTCGGTTTAATAGCATCAAACTCTTTTTCCCAAAAGCGAATTAAAGAGGTGTTTACTCCAAAAGCTTTGGCGACTTCGCCAATACCATAATATCGTTTTTCTGGTAAATTTACGTGCATTAGTCTAAAGATTGATTTTCTAGGGATGCTTTTTCTAACAATCGCGCATATTCGTCTGCAGAAAGGTTTCCATAGTAAAAATTAATAGGATTAATACGTTCACCATCTTTAAAAACTTCATAGTGAAGATGAGGTGCTTCAGATCGTCCTGTGCTTCCAACAAAACCAATTAAATCACCACGTTTTACTTTTTGATTAGAACGGACATTGTATTTGTATAAATGCGCATATAAAGACACATAGCCGTAACCATGATCTATTCTAATATGCTTACCATAACCCGACGCATTGTTGTCAGCTCGAGTAACCTTTCCATCACCTGAGGCATAAACAGGTGTGCCTCTTGGTGCAGTAAAATCCATACCAAAATGAAATTTTCTTACTTTAGTAAATGGATCTGTTCTATAGCCATAACCAGAAGCCATGTGCTTTAAGTCTTCATTTTTCACAGGTTGAATGGCTGGTATTGCAGATAAAAACTTCTCCTTATCCTCAGCTAAAATTGCAATTTCATCTAAAGATTTAGATTGTACTACAATAGCTTTTTGAAGTTGGTCTAAGCGTTTATTACTTTCAACAATTAACGCAGAGTTATCATAACCTTCATATTTTTTGTATCTATTGATACCGCCAAAACCAGCTCTTCGTTGTTCAGAAGGAATTGGATTGGCCTCAAAATACAAACGATAAATTGCGTTGTCACGTTCTTCTACACTTTCTAAAACAGCAAAAGCATTATCAACACGTTTATTAATGAGTTTGTATTGTAATTGTAAATTGGCAAGTTCTCGTTTTAGTGCTCTTTCCTTTGGCGATTCAATGTACTGACTAGCAATAAATACAAATAAAAAACCAAATAAAGCTGAAGCGAGTATAAACAACATGGCAAACTTTATTGTAGTTCTTTTTTTACGCTCTATTTTTCGGTAAGAAAGCGTTTCAGAATCGTAATAATATTTTACTTTAGCCATATCTTAAAAAGTTCTATTTTTGCAAGAATAATAGAACAACACACAAATATATAAATTGTTTCACACTTTGAAGTCATTCGAACTTTAGTTTTAAAGATTTCATTATTATATGTGTTGCAATTAGTTAATATACAAGCATTTAATTTCGAATTATGAAGTCTCAAGACATTCGCAAAACATTTTTAAACTTCTTTAATGAAAAGAAGCATAGTATCGTGCCTTCAGCACCTATGGTTTTAAAAAACGATCCAACGTTGATGTTTGTCAATTCTGGAATGGCGCCTTTTAAAGAATTCTTTTTAGGGAACGCAGAACCAAAAAATAATAGAATTTCAGATTCTCAAAAGTGTTTGCGTGTTTCTGGTAAACATAACGATTTAGAAGAAGTTGGTTACGATACTTATCATCATACTTTATTTGAAATGTTAGGTAACTGGAGTTTTGGTGATTATTTTAAAAAGGAAGCTATTGCTTGGGCTTGGGAATTATTAACCGAAGTTTATGGAATAGATAAGGATATACTGTATGTTACAGTTTTTGAAGGAAGTGAAGATGTAGACCAATTGCCAATGGACAAAGAGGCTTACGATTTTTGGAAAGCATTTATACCAGAAGATCGTATCTTAATGGGTAATAAAAAGGATAATTTCTGGGAAATGGGAGATCAAGGTGTTTGTGGACGGTGTAGTGAGATTCACGTAGATATTCGTTCTAAAGAAGAAAAATCCAAAGTTGATGGTAAACTTTTAGTCAATATGGACCATCCTCAGGTTGTTGAAATCTGGAATCTTGTATTCATGCAATACAACCGAAAAGCTAATGGAAGCCTCGAACACTTACCTGAAAAGCATATCGATACAGGAATGGGTTTCGAACGTTTATGTATGGTCTTACAAGGTGTTCAGTCTAATTATGATACTGATGTTTTTACACCAATAATTAGAGAAATTGAAACAATTACTAACAAAGATTATGGTAAAGATGAAAAAACAGACATCGCAATTCGTGTCATTTCAGATCACGTTCGTGCTGTTGCATTTTCAATAGCTGATGGCCAACTACCAAGTAATACAGGAGCTGGTTATGTGATTCGTCGAATTTTACGTCGGGCTGTGCGATACGGATTTACATTTTTAGATAAAAAAGAACCTTTTATTTATAGGTTGGTTGATGTACTCAATAAAAAAATGGGAAAAGCATTTCCTGAACTCAAGGAGCAAAGACAATTAATAGAGAATGTTATTAAAGAAGAAGAAGCCTCTTTTTTAAGAACCTTAGATCAAGGTTTAGTACTATTAGATGGTATTATTTCAAGCTCGTCTTCTAAAGAGATTTCAGGAAAGAAGGTATTCGAACTCAAAGATACTTATGGTTTTCCAGAAGATTTGACAGATTTAATCCTGAGAGAAAAGGGATATTCATATAATCATGAAGAATTTCAACAAAAGCTTAAGGAACAACAAGAAAGAGGTAAACAAGCTTCTCAACTTAAATCTGATGATTGGACGATTATCATTGAAGATGAAGAACAAGAATTTATAGGTTATGATAGAACTGATGCTAATGTGAAGCTTACTCAGTATAGAAAAGTAACCTCTAAAAAGGATGGCGAAATGTATCAATTGGTGTTTAATTTGACACCATTTTATGCTGAAGGTGGAGGGCAAGTTGGTGACAAGGGATATTTAGAAGATGCCTCAGGTGATGTGATTTACATTGTGGACACTAAAAAAGAGAACAATATCATTATTCACTTTGCTAAAAGTCTGCCGAAAGATATTCGAGCTACTTTAAAAGCTTCAGTAGATACAAAGCAAAGACATAGAACTGAGTGTAACCATACTGCTACTCATTTACTACATCAAGCTTTACGCGAAGTGCTTGGAACTCATGTTGAGCAAAAAGGATCTGCTGTCCACTCTAAATATTTACGATTTGATTTTTCACATTTTGCTAAACTTACCGTAGAAGAATTACGTGATGTAGAAAACTTCGTTAATTCAAGAATTGAAGGTAAATTAGCTCTAGAAGAACAGCGTAATATTCCAATGGAAACAGCAGTGAAAGAAGGCGCTATGGCATTGTTTGGAGAAAAGTATGGCGATACAGTTAGAACAGTTCGTTTCGGACAATCAATTGAGCTTTGTGGAGGAACACATGTTCGTAATACAGGAGATATCTGGCATTTTAAAATTGTATCTGAAGGTGCAGTAGCAGCTGGAATTAGACGTATTGAGGCAATTACTAACGATGCTGTTAAAGATTTTTATTTTGAAAATAACAGAGCTTATTTCGAAATGAAAGACTTGTTGAATAATGCCAAAGAACCTGTCAAAGCTTTACAAAATCTTCAAGATGAAAATTCAGATTTAAAGAAACAAATCGAGAATTTGCTAAAAGAAAAAGCAAAAGGTATTAAAGGGGATTTGAAAAATGAAATATCAGAAGTTAATGGTGTACAGTTTTTGGCTAAAAAAATAGATTTAGATGCGTCAGGTATAAAAGATTTATGCTTTGAATTAGGCAGTCAGTTCAATAATTTATTCTTGTTATTTGGAGCCGAAAATAATGGTAAAGCAATTTTATCATGCTATATTTCAAAAGAGCTTGTCGCTTCAAAAGAATTAAATGCTGGAACAATTGTTAGAGAATTAGGGAAACATATCCAAGGTGGTGGTGGTGGTCAACCTTTCTTCGCCACAGCTGGTGGGAAAAACCCTAACGGTTTAGATGATGCTCTAAATGCAGTTAAATCATATTTAGAATAAATCAATAATCAAAAAAAATAGCTCATGAATGTACATTTTATAGCCATTGGAGGTGCAGCAATGCACAATTTAGCCATCGCTCTACATAATAAAGGTTATAAAATCACAGGAAGTGATGATACTATTTTTGATCCTTCAAAATCTCGTTTAGACTCTAAAGGCTTACTACCCGAAACTTTCGGATGGTTTCCAGAAAAAATATCTAAAAACCTAGATGCCATTGTTTTGGGTATGCATGCTAAAGCAGATAATCCAGAACTATTAAAAGCTCAAGAACTCGGATTAAAAATCTATAGTTATCCCGAATTTTTATATGAGCAATCTAAACATAAAACTAGAGTAGTAATTGGTGGAAGTCATGGTAAAACCACTATTACTTCAATGATTTTACATGTGATGCATTATCACGATCGTGATGTAGATTATATGGTTGGAGCACAATTGGAAGGTTTTGATGTGATGGTCAAACTTACAGAAGAAAATGACTTTATTGTTTTAGAAGGCGATGAGTATTTGAGTTCTCCAATAGATCGTAGACCAAAATTTCATCTATATAAGCCTAATGTTGCTTTATTAAGTGGAATTGCTTGGGATCACATTAATGTATTTCCAACTTACGAAAATTATGTTGAGCAATTTTCCATTTTTGTAGATAGTATTGTAAATGGTGGAAGCATTAATTATAACGAAGAAGATTTAGAAGTTAAGCGTGTGGTTGAAACTTCTGAAAATCCTATACGAAAACTAGCATATCAAACTCCTGAATATCGTGTTGAGAATGGTCAAACTTTATTAGAAACTCCTGAAGGTGAATTGCCTATAGAAATCTTCGGAAAACACAATTTAAATAACCTTGCTGGTGCAAAATGGATTTGCCAGCATATGGGAATTGATGAAGATGATTTTTATGAAGCAATAGCTACATTTAAAGGCGCAAGTAAGCGTTTAGAAAAAATTGCAGAATCTTCTAATAGTGTAGCTTATAAAGATTTTGCACACTCACCAAGTAAAGTAGAAGCTACCACAAACGCTGTTAAAAACCAATATAGCAACAGAACTCTGGTGGCTTGTTTAGAACTACATACTTACAGTAGTTTAAATGCTGAATTCTTAAAAGAGTACAAAGGTGCTTTAGATGCGGCAGATGTTGCTGTAGTTTTTTATTCTCCACATGCTGTAGAAATTAAAAAATTAGACGAAGTTTCACATGAACAAATCGCCAATGCTTTTGAGCGTGATGATTTAATAATATATACCAATCCAGACGATTTTAAAGATTTCTTGTTCTCTCAAAACTTTGATAATAAAGCGTTGTTATTAATGAGTTCAGGTAATTATGGAGGCTTAGATTTTGAGGAAGTAAAAAATCTATTTAAATAAGATTCGTTAGCCTTAACTTGTTTCAGGATCTCATTATTTTTTAATGTTTGCAATAACTTTATTTTTACCTCGTTACCATTTGAAACCAATTAGTTACATACTGAAAAATTACGTTTATTAATCAATTTCTAAAACAATAAATTATTATGAAACGCATTCTTGTCATAATATGTATTTTTTCTTTATTCTTTTCATGTTCTAATGACGATTCTAATACACCAGAAGCACAAATCGAAAATTTTTATGCGTTAACCGTTGGTAATTCTTGGGAGTATAGATGGTATAGCTTTAATCCACAAGCAGGATTAAATCCAACAAACGTAACTGAGTCTATTTCAATAGTAGATACACAAAGCATTAATGGTAATTTATTTTATAAGTTTAAAAGAGTTGTTGATGGTAACGATATTGGAAATATTACATTTCCAGATAATGGAGAATACTTCGAGTATTATCGAGATTCATTAGGGTTTTTGGTAAATGAACTAGGAGGTGTTAAATTCGTTAATAGTACAACAGAGGAATTTGTTATTCTAGACTATCAAGCTAATAATTACGCAGCCTTTGGTCAACTAGCAAATGCAAGTTCTGAGTTTATAACCGAAGCAGGTACCTTTAACTGTTTGGAAATGAAAATTCGCTATGAGGATGAATTTGGTAATAATATGCCTGCCATTAATAGACATTTCTATGCAGATGGCATTGGTTTGATTAAAGACGAAGTTGTGTTTATTGCTAGTCCAGATAGCGCTGGTCATCAACGACGACTAGAGTCTTATGATATACAATAATTTCTATTTAAAGCCTGAATTAATGTCCGAAAGATGAAATATGTTCATCTAACTCTTCAATTGTAGATTCAAATTCGAATGCATTATTGACTTTCCAATAATTCTCAGGATTAAAACAATATGAAAACGCGAACTTAGCATATTCTAATTTAGTGTCTTCAAAATCAAATAAGCTTGTAATCTGGGAAACTTGTGCAGATGTTAGACAATTTCCTTTAGTGATTTGTTTTGCTAGTGTTAATTTAGAATCTGAAAACGTTTTACTTCTTATGGACTCTAATGCTTGATTGAAATCAGGACCTGTCATTGCATAACAACCAGTATCTTCAACAATAACAACGTCAGAAGGAGTTCCAATTGTTGTCGTAGTTGTTTGAGTCGTTGTCGTTGAAGAACCTGTATTTACATTGATTCCAACACCAACATTTGTACCACCAGTATTAACGCCAACACCAATATTAATTTGGTCGCCATTACCCGAAGATGTCGTTGTGGTTGTTTGAGTAATTGTTTGAATAGGAGGTAAAGGGTTTGCATTATAATGAATTATAGATACATTACTTGGTGGTGGTAATATTTGCTGAAATGGTGTAAATGAGTAAAACCTTAATTTTTTTCCTCGTTTTGTTGTTTTGATTTTATAAACAAATTCTCCATGTCTATTATCTACATCAACAACCATTAAATGTCTTTTTTCTAACACAGGTATAGATTCATCAGCAAAAATGATTTTGGTATCATAATACTCGTTAATAAGATAATCTACTGCAATATTAACAACTGGCTCTTCATTTTGTCTGATCCCATTTAGAATCACATAAAATGGTTCGCCATCTTCTGAGAAAATTGTTAATCTGGATTCCTGTGCTGAAGCAAATAAGCTTATGAGTAAAACGGCTAGAATGGTAATTTTTTTCATGATAGTTGATTTTTAAAAACTATAGCTTTTCAAAAGCTGTGCCAAAAATAATATTTATTTAGTAAAATTTAATTATGAAAACACTTTATCCAAAAATTGTTTAATGCTTTCTTGATTTGATTTTATCAATTCAGATCTAGCAGCTTCAGTATCTTTTGGTTTTTTGTCCTGAGATAATTTAAACTTCCCTTCCCAATCTGAAATAGTAATTTCAAACATTTTTATATAATCTAGATTTCGATCTAACCTTGGGTTGTCGGGTTCTAAAACATATCTGTGTTCAGGTTGTTCTAAAAACTCAGTCATCGAAATTAAGGATTGCTTTAAAGATGCTTTACTTTCAATAGCTTTTACATTTCCTTTTAAATGGACTTTAATATAGTTCCAGGTTGGTAATTGAGTCGTACTATAAACACTCGGTGAAATGTAACACTGTGGTCCAGAAAAAATAAGTGTGACCTCATTGTTATTATTTAAAAAATTAGCCTGAGGATTGTAGATGTCGATATGGCCAATTAGCTTGTTGTTCTCAAAAATTAAAGGCAAATGTGTAATCAATGGTTGGTTTTTATATATAGAAATGATTGTTGCTAAAGGATAAGTCTTAATGACTTCAATTAAATGCTTTTTATTATCGTCTAGATGATGTTTTGGAGGATATTTCATATAAACATAGTATATATTCTATATATAATTTAAATTTGTGCTTTTGAAAGTTACAATATATCTATAAAATGACTAAGAAATCTAGTTCGTTTTCTATTAAAAATTGGTCGCAAGACGATCAGCCAAGAGAAAAACTTCGTGACAAAGGGAAATCTGCCTTAAGTGACGCCGAATTAATTGCTATTCTAATTGGCTCTGGAAATAGAGATGAAAGTGCTGTCTCTCTAAGTCAGCGAATTTTAGCAAGTGTTGATGGTAATTTAAATGCTTTAGGCAAACAGTCATTAAAACAATTAATGATTTTTAAAGGTATTGGAGAAGCAAAAGCAATTACTATTGCAGCTGCACTTGAATTAGCGAGGCGAAAACGTTCAAATGAAGCGCTTAAAAATGATAAAATAAATTCAAGTACTTCTGTTTTTGAATTAATGCAACCTGTAATAGGTGAGTTGCCTCATGAAGAATTTTGGATTATTTATTTGAATAATTCTAATAAAGTCATTCAAAAAAACCAATTAAGTAAAGGTGGAATTACTGGAACTTTAGTCGATGTGCGTTTGGCTCTTAAAACAGCTTTAGAAGTTGGTGCTGTTGGGTTAATCTTAGTCCATAATCATCCTTCAGGAACTTTAAAGCCTAGTGAAGCAGATAAAAACTTGACTCAAAAGTTGAAAACGGCTGCTCAAAGTCTTGATATAAAAATCTTAGATCATCTAATTATTACAGAAAGTAGTTATTTTAGTTTTGCCGATGAGTCTCTGTTGTGAAAACATCTTGAGTAAATTTCTAAATTCCAATTATAAAATGACGATTATCCATTCGTAATTTGGTACTTTTAAGAACTGGAATCTGAGATTAATTATGCTCCTCGTTTATACACACAAAATAACACCTCGATTACGTTACACATTTAAACATTTGTGTACACGAATATTAGGTATTCCAGTATCATTTACGACAACTATTGAAGATTTCATTGCCCACGAAAGCATGAAAATGTCTTACACAAAGCAACCTTTAAGTAATGAGATTTTTATTAGAAGTCATGAATTGCTTTTTGAACAAGGTCTTTCAGATATTGATATAAGTGTTCAGAATTGGAAGGAAACAAAAGGTTTTTTTTCTACAGGGGAAAAGAGTAGTTTGCCTTTCGATATTTTTGCTGCTTCTTTTTATTTACTTAGTCGTTACGAAGAATATTTACCACATGTAAAAGATGATTATGGACGATTTTTGGCTTCAGAAAGTATTGCTTTTAATAATGATTTTTTAGAGCAACCTGTAGTTGATATTTGGGCTTATAAACTCAAAGCTGTTTTAGTTAATAAATTCACTAACTATAACTTTCCAAAACGATCCTACAACATAAAGCCTGTAATTGATGTGCCTAGGGCGTTTTATTACAGAAAAAAAGGTTTAATTAGAACTGTTGGAGGCATTTTTAATGACTTAATTCGACTTAGGTTAAGACGTTTGTATCAAAGAGCATTAGTTTTATCTGCTTTTAAAAGAGATCCTCATGATACATTTAAATGGATAATCAATAAGCAAAAAAATAGTCGTTTCAAGTTTGTGGTTTTATTTTTAATTGGAGATTATTCTACTTACGATAAAAATATCAGTATCAATAAAAAAGAATTTGTTTCACTTATAAAGTCTGTAGCAGACTACTGTAAAGTTGGTTTAAAGGCATCATACTTTGCATTAGATAATATTTCTATTTTGAAAAAAGAAAAGAAAAACATGGAGGCTATTGTTAATTATGAACTTCAAGCATCACGTCATTCTTTCTCAAAACTAAATTTACCAAAATCCTATCGTCATATGGTAGAATTAGAGATTAATGAAGATTATACGATGGGTTATATAAAAGAATTAGGTTTTAGAGCTGGTACTTGCACGCCTTTTTTGTTCTATGATTTAGATTATGAAGTACAAACACCTTTGCAAATTTATTCCTTTCATTGCCTTGATGCCGCATTATTGAAACATCAATCACAACTAGATAAAATAGAAGCTATTCAGCGAATAATGCAACAAGTAAAAAATGTTAATGGAACATTTACACCAATTTTTCATAACTATAGTTTTAGTGATGATTTACTTTGGGAAGGCTATAGAGATTTATTCACCATGATATTAGATTCAGCAGATGAAAATTAAAGATATTAAACATGTGTTTTTTGATCTCGATCATACACTTTGGGATTTTGATAGAAATTCGGCATTAACGTTTCATAAACTTTTTGAAATTCATAATTTAAACATTAATAGTACTCAGTTTTTATCTGTTTATGAACCCATTAATTTAAGTTATTGGAAATTGTATCGTGAAGAAAAGATTGATAAACCAAATCTACGCTACAAACGTTTGAAAGATACTTTTGATGCCATAGAATTTGAAGTTTCAGACAATACAATTAATCAATTGTCTGAAGATTATATTACTTACCTCACAACATTTAATAATCTTTTTGAGGGCACTTTTGATATTTTAAATCACTTAAAAGGGCAGTATCAATTGCACATAATAACCAATGGTTTTGATGAAGCACAGCAGAAGAAAATGGATAATGCCAAGATATCTCAATACTTTGAAACAATCACTAATTCTGAAATTGCAGGAGTAAAAAAACCAAATCCTATTATTTTTGAATATGCTTTAAAAGTTGCTAATGCTAAACCACATGAAAGTATCATGATTGGAGATAGTATAGAGGCTGATATTATGGGAGCTCTTGATGTTGGTTTTGATGCCATTTTGTTTAATTATCACAAGGTTAAAGCTGAAGCGCATATCAAACAAGTGAGCTCGCTTTTAGATTTAAAAATGTATCTTTAACACCGAAAAGAAATCGTTATTTATGAAAAATATTACAGTTTTAGTTTTGTTTTTATTTGCCTTCAATTCATACTCACAGAGCGAATTGAGTATGTATGAAATTAACAATTATAAGTATATCATTATTCCCGAAAAGTTTGACTTTCTTAAAAGAGCAGACCAATATGATGTTAATTCTTTAACTAAGTTTTTGTTCAATAAATATGGATATAACACCTATTTTGATAATGAAGAATTACCAGTAGATTACATTAAAAACAATTGTTTAGGTCTTGTCGCTAATGTTATAAAAGCTAAAGGAGGTTTCTTAGGTCAAGGTTTACAGATTAATCTAACAGATTGTAACAACAAAATTATAATATCTTCAAAAGTAGGTAAGTCTAAAGAAAAAGAGTTTACTAGAGCTTACAATATGGCATTGCGTGAAGCTTTTACTATGTTTAAGTACTTCAAGCATGAATATTCTCCTAGTGAAGAAATTAAGGCAACTCTGTCAAGTAGTAATTCGGAAAGTAATGGTAATCAACAGCAAAAGATAAAACAACTAGAACAGGAAGTTGCTGCACTCAAACAAAATAAAGAAGCTAATCGAGATGAAATTATTGCAGTAATCGAAACACCTTCAAAAGAGGATAAAACGGAAGCTTCTAAAACAACTAATGCTACTAATGTTTTATATGCACAACCTATAGATAAAGGGTTTCAAGTTGTTGATAGTTCACCAAAAGTGGTTATGATTCTTTTAGAAACTCCTAAACAAAACACGTTTATCGTAAAAGATCAAAATGCTATTGTTTACAAAGAGGATGGATTTTGGTATTTATCTACAAATGACGGTACGTCTACATCTTTAGAAACCTTGAATATTAAATTCTAATAATTGTATTTGTCTTTCCAGCGTTGTTTTAAAAATTCACGTTGTGCTTGTTCTCTAGAATTGTTTCCAGGTTCATAGAGTTTCGTGTTTACTAGGTCTTCTGGTAAAAATTCTTGATTTATAAAATTATTGTCATAGCTATGGGCATATTTGTAATTATCGCCATAGCCTAATTCTTTCATTAGTTTTGTAGGCGCATTTCTAATCGAAAGTGGGACAGATAAATCACCTGTTTCTTTTACCAATTTTTGAGCTTTACCAATGGCTTCATATGCGGCATTACTTTTTGGAGATGTTGCTAAATAAGTTGCACATTGACTCAAAATGATTCGAGATTCTGGATGACCTATAATTGAAACAGCTTGAAATGTACTGTTTGCAATTACAAGGGCTGTCGGATTAGCATTACCAATATCTTCACTAGCTAAAATAACTAAACGTCTCGCAATAAATTTTACATCTTCACCACCTTCAATCATTCGTGCCAACCAATAAACAGCAGCATTGGGATCACTTCCTCTTATCGATTTTATAAATGCAGAAATAATATCATAATGTTGTTCTCCAGTTTTGTCATATCGAACAGTATTATTTTGCACTTTTTCTGAGACAATTGTATTAGTGATCACTATAGCTTCATCTGGATTGAACGACGTGACAATGAGTTCAAAAACGTTTAATAATTTTCGTGCGTCTCCTCCAGAGATTCTCAATAAAGCTTCGGTTTCCTTTAACGTAATACTTCGTTTTGATAATAGATTATCTTCTTTAATGGCACGTTTTAAAAGTGCTTCCAGATCTTTTTTGTCAAATGCATTTAAAACATAAACCTGACATCTTGAAAGCAAGGCAGGAATGACCTCAAAACTTGGGTTTTCAGTAGTAGCTCCAATAAGTGTTACCCAACCTTTTTCTACTGCTTGTAATAAAGAGTCCTGCTGCGATTTGCTAAATCGATGAATCTCATCAATAAACAAAATAGGATTTTTTGTTGTAAATAAGCCACCACTCTGTTTTGCCTTATCAATGACCTCTCTAATGTCTTTAACTCCAGAATTTATTGCACTTAATGTGTAAAAAGGCCTGTTAGATTCGTTAGCAATAATATTAGCAAGTGTAGTTTTTCCAGTTCCTGGAGGTCCCCAAAAAATCATGGAGGCAATAACTTCATTTTGTAATTGTTGAGTTAAAACTCCTGTTTTACCAACCAAATGCGACTGACTTAAATAATCGTCAAGAGTTTGCGGACGTAATCGTTCTGCTAAAGGTTCGTTCATAATGTAAATTTACAAAACCGATGTGACAATATTTCATAGTTTGAATAAATGGAGAACATTTTGATAATTAAATTATAAATTTGAAAATGAGTCAAAATCATCAACATTTTAGATATTCTACAGGAGTCATTGCATATCCTGTGTTTTTTGTGCTTTTGATTTGGATTGTTTTCTGGATGCAAGTACGCTTCTTTCCTGCAATAAAAAACTTTGGAGTCTACCCTCAGAAGTTAGAAGGCTTGAGTGGTATTGTTTTTAGTCCATTTATACATGCTGATATTCAACATTTATATCACAATAGCATTCCTCTATTCATTCTCTCGGTTGCTTTGTTTTATTTCTATCGTAAAATTTCATGGAAAGTAATTCTCTATGGCATTCTGCTTTCAGGATTAATTACTTGGATTATTGGCAGACCTTCCAACCATATTGGAGCTAGTGGTTTGGTATACGTACTTGTGAGTTTTATTTTTTTTAAAGGTGTTTTTGCTAAGCATTATAGATTGATTGCATTATCTCTTATGATTATTTTTCTCTATGGAAGTATGATTTGGTATGTGTTTCCAGTAAAAGACGGCATGTCATGGGAAGGTCATTTAGGAGGTTTGATTTCCGGATTACTCTTTGCAATTATATTTAGAAAATCAGTAGCAAAACCTGAACGATATGTTTGGCAACAGCCAGATTATAATGAAGATGATGATCCCTTTCTTAAGCATTTTGATGAAGATGGAAACTTTATTGAAAATTTAGAACCCGAAGAAATTCTAAAAGATTTATCTTTAGAAGAAAATAAAGTAAAAATCACCTATACTTTTAAAGAAAAGAAAGATTAAAGTCGTTGTCTCACCGCTTCATACAAAAAGGCTCCACAAGCTACAGAGACATTTAGAGATTCAATCTCACCTAAAATTGGAAGTTTAGCTTTTTCATCTGAAACTTTTAATACGGAAGGATTAATACCTTTACCTTCAGATCCCATGACGATAGCACAAGGCTCTTCAAAAGACACATCGTAAATGGTGTTTTCTGCTTTTTCGGTTGCTGCTATCACTTTAATTCCAGATGCTTGCATGTAAAACACTGCATCTTTAATGTGATCAACTTTACAAATAGGAATTTTGAAAATTGCACCAGCACTCGTTTTTACAGTATCTCCATTTACAGGTGCACCTCCTTTTTTTTGAATGATAATACCTGAAACTCCAGTGCATTCAGCTGTTCTTATAATAGCGCCAAAATTTCTAACATCACTTAATTGATCGAGTAGGAGGAATAAAGGTGTTTTGTCAGATTCTAAAACTGTTTCTACTAAACTTTCAATACTATAAAATGAAATTGGAGCAATTTGAGCAATTGCACCTTGATGATTTTGTTTAGAAAGTCTATTTAGTTTTTCGACAGGAACATAAGAAATATTAAGACGTTCTTTTCTAAGTAAGTCTTCCAATTCTGAAAACAAATCGCCTCGCAAACCTTTTTGTAAAAATACTTTGTCAATATTTTCACCAGATTTTACGGCTTCAATAACAGCTCGAATTCCAAAAATGGTCGTTTCTTTTTCCATGGCTCAAAGGTATAAAAAAACCATTCTAAAAGTAGAATGGTTTCTAATGTATTGTTTGGTAATTATCGTTTTATGATTTTTCTACTAATACTTTTGTTACCAGAGTGAATTTTTACAAAATAAACACCAGCATCAAAATTAGAAATATCAATAGAGACACTACTATTTGTTTCATAAACTTTTTGTCCTAAAATAGAATGAAATTCAATTTTATCGATTGTATTTGATGAAGCAATCGTTAAATAGTTTAAAGTCGGATTAGGAAATAATTTAAGATCAGTAATCTCAAAATCATTGATGCTCAAATTTTCACATGGTGTTAAATCTGGATTTAATTCAATAGGCGCACCAGGTGTTAAATCTCTTCCAATGAATGCTGAATAATCTGGAGCATATTTTATGGCTCTAAATAATATATTGTTTGAAGGTGAATTGCCTTGAGTTGTAATAGAGCCATTTGCATTGCTTAATGGGTTTACATACCTCCAAACTTCATTTTCGTTACTGTCAATCTCAAAAACTTCACCAGAATTTCCTTCACATATTAAGAGATTTCCATTTTGTAAACGTTGTGCACTACTTACAATAGGGGAATTAAACTCAGAGGGAGTAGAAGATAAATCTGAGTAAGTGTATTCGGCTACAATTGGACCAAAAGCTGTATTTGGAGTATACTCATATACTCCAGGACTTGTGGTTGGAGGATTAACGATATTAACTTCTGAAAATTCAGGAAATCTTCCATTTCCATTATTAAAAATGAGGAGTTTGCCAGCATCAATTAAACCTTCTTCTATAAAGTGTGGATAATGTTGTCCAAATAAAATCTGATCAGAAGAAGTTCCTTGTCTGTAAGCTATCGGATTTCCCCACCTGTATAAAAAATCACCACCTTTTCCATAAACTCCACCTGTACTTGATGCAGATTCGCTAATTGTAGTTGAATGATCTATAATATAAATTTCACTAAGATTTCTTGAACTAATAACGATTTGATCAAGGTCTTCATTATACTGAATAGAATTGAAGTGTAGCCAATTAGCAGCGCCAGAACCTCCATTTAAAAAGTTGATGTCTAACTTCCCAGGACTCATTGCTACATTTCCAAAATTATCTTTTGCAGTATCAAAATCTTGAATTAAATGATCTTTTACGTTCCATTCCCAAACTACATTTGCTTGATTTGTTCCAACAGGTTCTACTTCAAATATACGCTCATTGTATAACCTAGTTTCACTTAAATTGTTTGGGTCTCTTCCAGCATCTATTGCTTCTGTCTCAGTCATTGTAGTCACTGCTAGAATCAATACGTTTCCATTAGGCATTGGAAAAATATCATGATGTTGTCTAAAATTATTTGAATTGTATAAGTAAGACCATATTAAATCACCATCCCAATTAAATAATTCAATAGCTCCTCCTTGTCCACCAAAAGTGATGTTACTTGAGTTGTCAGTAACGCGTCCAGCTCTTAGTAAGTTGCCGTTAGGTAGCAAATACACAGCATTTCCTGGAGGATAATTGCTAATCCATTCATTAACGACTTCTCCACAATTATTTAACAAAAAAGATTTTTTATGTATTGATATCAAAGTGTATGCATCAAAGGCATCTTCTGTAATTGAAATTGTTCCAACAGTATTTTGACCTTCAATGAAGCTAAAAATCAAAATCGTAAAACAAAGAAGTAATTTTTTTTTCATAGCTTAATTTTTCTTTGTGTATTCAGTAGCTTTTATTTGCAAAACTAATACATAATTAATGAAGTGCTTTATGCTGTTTTGAATTTAACATTACTAAGATTAGTAATATTTACTCTAAAATAGTGCTGTTAAACTAATATGCACTTTGGAGTCAGATAGTTTGAAGCGTTGATTTTCCGTTTTGCCACTTGTATAATTAAAGCGAAACAATCCTGCTTTGCTTAGTAGACCAAATCCAAAACCAAA
Source organism: Psychroserpens sp. (assembly GCF_045105015.1). GTDB lineage: Bacteria > Bacteroidota > Bacteroidia > Flavobacteriales > Flavobacteriaceae > Psychroserpens. The sequence continues at coordinate 1,843 of NZ_JBGCCX010000014.1, read as the reverse complement.
TCCGAATAGTTTTCCTTTTTGATCACTAATCGTATTTTCAAAATAGGCAGCATCAATGACAGAGTGTACATAAATATCTCGATTTAGTCGATAGCGATATTCTGTATTTATCACTCCAAACAGATTAGCAAATAAGCTGTTCTCTTCAAAACCTCGAATAGAATTTATGCCTCCAAATCGAGGTAATTCATTTTCGAGATAAGTGTCAGAATCTATTATTTGACCATTACCTCTTATGTAAATGCTGTTCTGATCATTCAGATTAAATATTTTGAAAGCATTTAATGTAAATTTTGTCTGGTCTTCATTTGTGTCATCAAACGCTCTGTTTCCAAATCCAGCAGTAATATCAAACAGAAAATTTATCGGAAATAGAAAATCATAATTCTGTCGTTTGGTATAAACATAGTTGGTAAAATAGTAGCTAGAACTAAAATCATTTACAGATGAAATTTCTGTGTCTAATAAATCTGAAGAATTAACACCACTAAGACCTATGCCTACAACATGGTTAGAATTGATTTGATAATTAAGTTTGGCAGATTGCCTTGCAGTAACAAATGTTGTGTCTTTTCTAAATATATTTAAATTGACCTCAACACCTAAAGGTGAACCAAACATATAAGGCATTTTGACATTGCCATCAAAGGTTTGTTGGTCATTTTCATCACTTTTATATAGTAATTGTAAAGTTTCTCCATAATTAAGATTGTTAGTAAGACTCAAATTAAGGTAACCGTCAAACTCAATTTTATTTGTGTCCTCATTAGTACCAAAACCTAAAAAACCATCAAACGTATTACTTTTCGCTTTTTCTATGTACATATATAATATGGTAGAATCTTTTGTGAAAAGAACTTCAGGTTCTTTAATTTGATTGGCAAAACGTAAATCATTTAGTTCCGTAGTTTTTTCTTTAATTTGTGAGAGGTTGAATTGTTGTCCGAGTTTAATTTTCATGTAACGCTTGACAAATGTCTTCGGGAATTTTTCATAGCCCTTGATGATTATTTTGTCGATAGTTCGGTCAATTGGTTTCGATATTTCTAAACTAGCACTAAGACTTGTGCTACTGGTCTGCTCAATATCTATAAGTTGTAATGTAGAAAACGGATTTCCATTATTCGCAATTTCAGCATTAATGAAATCTAAGGTTTGTTCTAATTTTGATAGTTCTAATGTAAACGAGTTTCCTTCCGAATTTAAATCACTTAATTTTAAAATAGCATCATCGATTAAACCGTTGTGGTGAATGGTAATGTTTTTATATTGTGTTTTTAAACTAAATTCTGCTCTATACAATGAATCATTATCTTTTTTTAGATTTAGTAATTTGCTATTGATGTACCCAATAGTTAAAAATTGCTTAGATAACGAATCTACTTCATTTCTCAATGAGTTAAAATCTTTGAAGTATTTTTTATAACCTAAGGAATCTATGATTTTAGTTTCTTTGTCATCAACTCCAGAAGCTTTAAGTTCTATGTTTTGTGAATAAACTTGCACAAAAAAAAGAACAAATATGAGTAATGAATAATGTCGAAACTTATGAATCATGAACTAGATTAGTTTTCAAAACTAACGCAAATTAACTAGTAAAAATATGTAAGAGATAAAATAATTTGGTAAACTTTTTAAAATTAATGGCTAAGCATTTGAAAAATTGATATTTATTTCTACCTTTGCAGCCCTCAAAGTAGAGGGTTAAATAAAATTTATATAGAAATATATGCCAACAATTTCACAATTAGTACGAAAAGGAAGAGCCAAAATAACCAAGAAGAGTAAATCGGCTGCTTTAGATTCGTGTCCACAAAGACGTGGTGTGTGTACTCGTGTTTAC
>NZ_JBGCCX010000013.1:0-22815 GCF_045105015.1 Psychroserpens sp. | reverse complement strand
TTACCAGCTTTCTGATAAAATAAATATATCTCCAAGAGTATCCTTAGCATATAAAACCTCTAAAAATGGACAACTATCTGTGGCTTATGGTGATTTTTTTCAAAATGTTAATGCTGGTCTTTTAAAGTTTGATACTAGTTTAGAAACGCAGAGCACAAAGCATTATATAATGAATTATCAGCATATTACTGACGGTAGAATCTTTAGAGCAGAATTGTATCATAAAGATTATGACAACCTTGTGAAATTTGATACAGATGTGGCTGGTTTTGAATCCACTTTTGATAATTCAGGTTTTGGATATGCTCAAGGGATAGATTTATTCTGGAGGGATAAAAAAAGTATTAAAAATTTCGATTATTGGGTTAGTTATTCCTATTTAGATACCGAACGCAACTACTTAAATTTTCCAAATCAAGCACAACCAAGTTTTTCCAATAAGCACAATTTTTCATTAGTGACTAGATATTGGGTTGATGATTGGAAAAGTCAGATTGGTTTGGCATATAATCATGCTTCAGGTCGACCTTATACTAATCCTAACACTAGCGAGTTCTTAGGTGAAAAAACAAAAAGTTTTAATAGTGTGAGTTTAAGTTGGGCATATTTAATAAGTCCGCAAAAAATTCTTTTCGCCTCGGTCAATAATATTTTTGCATTCAAAAACATAAATGGATATCAATATGCAAATACACCTAATGCTAATGGAAATTTTAATAGACGCACGTTACAACCTGCAGCAGACCAATTTTTCGTCATTGGATTTTTCTGGACAATAAGTGAAGATGGTGCAGATAATCAATTAGATAATTTGTAGTTAAATACTTGTATGATACTGACTACATGATAATTATCATGTTTTTTGTGGATTTCTTGCAGTAATTTAATAGTGTAAAATATTAAGAGTTATGCAAGTTAAAAAGAATCCAGAGGTAGAAGTTGGCAGAAATAGTAGTCTCTATTTTGCTGTCGGCTTGAATTTAATGTTATTAATCACTTACATTATGTTTGAACACAAAACATATGAGAAAGATGATTTTGCAAGAGATATTGTACAGGTAGATAATTTTGTTGAGGAAGATATTCCAATTGTAAATTTAGATGTGCCACCACCACCACCACCACCACCACCAGCTTTAGTTCCTGATGATATTAAAGTGGTTGAAGATGAAGTTGAGGTTGAAGAAACCATTATTGAAAGTAGCGAAATTGGTCAAAATGATGCTATTGAAGAGTATGTAGCTAACGTTGAAGATGTGGTTGTAGAAGAGGTAGAAGAAGATATTGAAGTACCGTTTGCTGTCATTGAAAATGTACCAGTATTTCCTGGATGCGAAAACTTATCTAAAACTGAAGCTTCTAAATGCTTCCAGAAAAAGATGCAGGAGCATGTAAATAAAAACTTCGAATATCCAGAAAGAGCTTTAGAATTAGAAATGCAAGGTAAAGTTTATGTGCTTTTTATAATTGACAAGACAGGTAAGGTAGCTAAAATTAGAAGTAGAGGACCAGATAAAATTTTAGAGAATGAAGCTGAGCGCATTATTAGTTTGTTACCTAAAATGACACCAGGAAAACAGCGTGGTCGATCTGTGAGTATGCCTTATAGTATACCTATACATTTTAAGTATAGACAATAGCCAACATTAAATAGAAAACTAATTATAATTATTCTTTTAACTAATTCGATAAAAACTATCAAATTTAAAATTTGGTAGTTTTTATTTTAAATAAACATTTGTTATGAGTCGAGATACAGTTGGGTGATTATTTCCTCCAGCAGGTTCTATAGTAATGTTCAATGATTCAGAATTTTCGATGTAATTCATAGCTAACATTACTTGGTCTTTATCAATAACTCCCATATCTATCATTTCACCTTCAACATCTGCCCACATTTGATAATCATGTTCTGCATCAATTTCTGGAAGATAAGATGTATTTACAATAACAGATTTATCTACATGATTCACATAACTAATTAATTTAGCTTCTGGCATTGAACTATTTCCATTAAGAATATATTTTTCAGTATTAGGATCATTAATCGAAGTGTATAAAGTATTTGTAGTATTAAAGTCTTCAGTAATTTGATCTAGTTTATTGTTTAATACAGCGTTTTGCTCTTCTACAAGTTTTAACTGATCTTGTGTGTCGTTCCATTGAGAAAATATGTAAGCAGAACCAACTAAAAGTAAACCAGTAATAGTAGCAGCGATTCCTAACAAACTTTTGAAGTTGCTAGACGATTGTAAAGGGACAATTTTAGTATTTGTTCTAGAAATTTTTTCAAACACAAGATTTTTTACATGAGCAGATGGTTCAATAGCGTTTTCAAGTGCCAATTTTTCTAAGCTTTCTTCTATTAAAGAAAGCTCTGATTGTAACTCAGGATAGGCATTAAGTGATTGCTCCAGTTGTTTTTGCTCACTTTCATTAAGTTCGCCTAAAACGTATCTCTCGAGTATGCCTTGATCTTGTATGTAACTCTTGTTCATCATCTTATCATTTCATTTAAGATCATTAATAAAGACACTACTTTTACATATTCATCTTGAAGATGCTTTAATGCTTGTCTTACGTAAGATTTGAAAGTGCCTAACGGTACATTCATTTCTTCATGAGCCTCACGATGAGTCATTCCATTAAAGTAAACCAACATTATTGCTCTTTGGTGATGAGGTTCTAGTTGTTGTATGGTGCCCTTGAGTTTTAAATAGTCGATATCATTTTTAACTTCAGCTGTTATATTATTATATACACTTAAGTCATCAGTTTGGATGAGCTTATTTGACTTTCTTATAAAGTTTAACGTTTTATTTCTTGCAATCCTGTGAGCCCAAGTGTAAAATCGCCCTTTGTGAAAATCATATGATTCAGATTTCTCCCAAATTGTTAGAAAAGTATCTTGCAGCAGATTTTCTGCCATTTGTTCGTCTTTACATATTCTTATAATAACACCATATAAAGCAGCCGAATACTTATCGTACAGAAGACCTAAAGCAGATTCATCTCTGCTTTGAAGTTTTAATATAAGGCCTTTATCGTCGCTCATTAGTGTTAAATATTTCACAAAATAATTCAACTGCTCATCCACAGTTTGCATTGCTGTGTAAATATAAATGAAAGTACTTCAAAAAGAAAGAAGTGCTATAATAGTTTAACCAATAGAAACAAAAATTATGAAAAAGTTAGTAGGTATTTTAACAATGGTAATCGCATTAACATTCGGTAACACTGCATCAGCACAAGGCACAATTGTTGACGCTGCTGTTGGAAATGAAAATTTTTCAACTTTAGTTACTGCACTTAAAGCTGCAGAATTAGTTAAAGCGCTTCAAGGTGATGGTCCATTTACTGTCTTTGCACCAACGAATGCAGCATTTGCAAAAATTGATGGCAAAACATTAAATTCATTATTAGAAAAGAAAAATCAAAAAGCATTAGCAAACATTCTGACGTATCATGTTGTGTCAGGAAAAATAGTTGCGAGTGATGTTGTTGCTGCCTTAAAAAAAGGAAATGGCAAAGTAGAACTTAAAGCTTTGAACGGACAAATTTTAACTGTAATGCAAAAAGACGGTAAAATTTGGTTAAAAGATCAAAACGGAAATTATAGCCAGATCACTGCTACAGATGTTATGGGAAGTAATGGTGTTATTCATGTGATTGATAGCGTAGTGATGCCTAAATAATTAGGAAAAACTGCTATGAGAAGGAGGAAAAGCATTCACGAAAGTGGATGCTTTTCTATTTCCATTTAATATTACATCCAATACTAGGTTTTTGTATGTCATTTTGATTTTGATTATTAAGAAGTAAATCTATAGCTTGACGCAAATTGTCTCCTGTCACTGGAACTTCATTTCCAGGTCTTGAATTATCTAGCTGTCCACGATATACTAGTTTTAAATCTTGATCAAACAAATAGAAATCGGGTGTACAAGCTGCATCATATGCTCTAGCGACATCTTGAGTGTCATCATATAAATAAGGAAATATAAAGTCGTTCTCTAGAGCGTTTTTCTTCATTTTTTCAGGAGCATCTTCAGGGTAATTTTCAATATCATTACTAGATATGGCAATGCAATTTATACTTTTAGATATATAATCTTTTGCCAACCGTGATAATTCAGAATTAACATGCTTAACAAAAGGACAATGATTACAAATAAACATTATAAGAGTACCTTTTATTCCTTTTGATTCATCTAAAGACACCAACTTATTGTTAGTGGTGTTTATTAGTTGAAAACTGGGAGCTATTGTTCCTAACGGAAGCATATTTGACGGTGTAAGTGACATATTTTTTTTACTTTTAAATCATGGATAATATAATAACTTTCGAAGACTTTGCAAAAGTGGATTTACGTGTTGGTACTATTATTGAAATCAATGATTTTCCTGAAGCCCGACAACCTGCATATCAACTCACTATAGATTTTGGAGATCTTGGAATACAAAAGTCATCTGCTCAAATTACAACGCTGTATAATAAAGAAGACTTACTCAATCGACAAATTGTAGCTGTTGTAAATTTTCCTAAAAAGCAAATCGCAAAATTCATGAGTGAGTGCTTAATTCTTGGGGCAGTTAACGCCAAAGGTGTTATACTTTTGAATCCTGAAATTAAAGTCCTAAATGGAAGTGTAGTCTCTTAATGGTGATTGGTAGTTTTTTCAAAATTCTACAGAAAACACATATTTTGATGGTTTTTCAATCTACATAGTTCTTCTAAAGAAAACTGCATTCATCAATAGTTTATTTGTGCCATACCAAAAGGCTCTAAAATTTGTATTGTCTGTAAATGCAATTACCTTTCCAGAGTTATAACGCTTCACCTTAAACGGGACAGATAAAGCCAAACTATCTAAATTCCGTTTTGATATGTAACCACTCAGCAGTGGATTTTTAGTATACTGTATTGGGTTATTATAACTTTGCTTATCTGGTATTAGAAACATAGTGTTGTTTCTAAACAATGCAATATTATCGTTTTTATAGCCAAAATTTATAGGATGAGATCGGTCTTGTTTTGCTTCAAAAATAGCACCTCCAATAACTTGAGCTCCTCTAAAATCTCCACGCTCTTCAAATATGATGTCTTTTGCAGTTAACTCAGATTTTTTAAACTTAAACTTCACAAATTCATTTCTATCAAGCCATCGTAATGCATCTCTGTAGGCAATTAAAGTACCTCCGTTTTTAGTCCATTGTTTTAAATTCTCTGTAGCACTTTTGTCGAGTGAGCCACTAGGCATAATGATGGTATTGTAGCGACTTAAATCGCTCCTATCTAAATTTCTAGTATCTAATTTGGTAATGCGCATGTCATAGCGTTGATCAAAAACATGCCAGATTTCACCAGCATCATAACTTCTAATACCTTCTCCAACAATTAAAGCAACTTTAGGTTGTGTTAAAGCTCTAAATTGACTACTTCCTAGATCAATACCTTCTGTTAGTCCAGTAGTTACGGCATCAATTTGGAGGTGACTTTCCTTAGCTATAGTTTGTAAGTATTTATATAGTGCTTCAGTAGATTTGTTTTGATTTTGAACAGGAATTAAAATGGTTCCATAGTCATAACTTTTACCATTCATACTAAATTGTTTCATACCTACTTTGGCCCTCAATCCACTGCTTAGAATTTTATTTAATGCTTTTGGCGCATAGTATTCATGCCATTCCATAAGATAAGCATAGTTGCTTTTTGCAGTTACAAAACCAGTTTGCATTTGTAAGTTTTCAACTTTATTTCCTGCAATAGAAGTTGAGGTGTCTTCTTGATAGTCTAAACCAAATGCTAGTGGGAAGGTCCAAGCTGAAACATCATAAAACAAACTATCTTGAAACTTAGTTCGCTTTTCGAACATTGCATTTATTAATCGTGTGTTTTTTTGATTTTTAGGAACAACATAGCTGTAGCCTTTTTTAAATTGTTTTCCGTTTGTATTATAATCGCTTTTAAGTTCATGGAATTCAATTTGATGACGCTTTAATATTTCGGCTAAATGATAGGTTTTAGCAGCATCTTTTGAATCTCCAAATACAATAGCTTTCCCACTTTCTTTATTTGCTTCAGCACGAGCATTCTTATAAAAATCATGTTGGTATTGTAATATGTCTTTTCGCATATTTAAACCAGCTTCCAATGTAGATAATGCTGCAGTAAACTGATTTCGAATTGTAAACGGAAAGGTCAAAATACCATTAACACTCTCTTGTAGATGTCCACGAGAACTGCCTTGTTCAAATAAAATACCAATACTTCCATTAATATCAGGAAATGTAGACCCTTTTCCGTAATAAAAGTCATCAAAATTTTCTTCAGTATAATATAACGATCCGATTTTGTCTAAAGCTTTTGCATGGTAATTACCAATAGATTTTGTGAGTTCTTGATTAAGTTTAGGTGTAAGAGGGTGAGTTCTTGACGGAATTCCTGGTTGAAAAAAGAATGTTGAATTTGTTCCCATTTCATGATGATCTGTTAAGATATTTGGTAACCATTTATGGAAACTTTTTATACGTACTTTAGATTCAGGTAACTGAACAGGTAACCAGTCTCTGTTCATATCAAACCAATAATGATTTGTTCTTCCGCCTGGCCATACCTCATCGTATTCCCGATCGTTAGAGTCTGGGTTTAAGTGTTTGCTTTTGTTTGTGTTAGCCCAATAAGCGAAGCGTTGCAAGCCATCAGGATTATAAGAAGGATCAAATAGAATAACGGTATTATCTAATAAGTTTTTAACATCACTACTTTCTGCTGCAGCTAAGTAATAAGCAACTAATAATGCTGCATTAGAACCACTGGCTTCGTTGCCATGAATAGAAAAACCTTGATAGACAACAATAGGCATTTTTTCAATAGTTACAGTGTTACTTTCTGTTGAAGCAATATGTGCTGTTCTGATAGTTTCAATATTGGTGTGGTTTTCAGGAGAAGTTATTGTAAGAAGTAGAAGAGGTCTGCCTTCAAAAGTTGTACCTCGGTTTTCAATATGAATTCTGTCTGAAGCTTGAGCTAAAGCCTGCATGTAATATACTAATTTGTCGTGTGTAATGTGCCATTCTCCAACTTGATGACCAATAATAGATTCAGGTGTTGGTATTTCAGAATTATATGTTGTAGTTTGAGGAAGGTAATAAGATAAGTCAGTTGGTGTTTGTGCATTTATGGTGAAACTGGTAAATAGGAGTACTAGTAATATGAATCTCATAAATTTTGTTGTTGAGGTTTTAGGATTGTAAAAATAAAAAAACCGTTACAGAACGTAACGGTTTGGATATGTTTTAACACTAGTGTAGATTATATGTCTTCAAAATTAACATCTGTAAACTTATCTGCTGAATCAGAATCCTCAATTGATTCGCCTCCTTCAGTGATATCATCACTCGTTGTGTTATACTCTTCCTTCTTGAAATCTTTTTGATGTCTTTCACTAATTACTTCATCACCTTTTTCAGCAATGATGTAATCAGTCATTTCTTTTAAGATGTCATTAAATTCATTAAAATCTTCTTTATATAGATAGATTTTGTGTTTTTTGTAATGGAAAGATCCATCGTCATTTGTGAATTTCTTACTTTCAGTAATTGTCAAGTAGTAGTCACCAGCTTTAGTTGATCTTACATCAAAAAAGTAAGTTCGTCTTCCTGCTCTTAATACTTTAGAGAAAATTTCTTCTTTATCCATCATTCCGTAATCACTCATAGCTAATTTTTAATTTTTTGAGTTGTTGTTATTACCTCAAAAATCTAAAAAAAAAGTAAAGTAAGCAACAAATATTTATAATTCTTTTGAGTTGAGTTGTTTTAGATAGAGTTCTTTGTAGTAACCATCAACATTAATCAAATGTTCATGAGTTCCATTTTGAACAATTTCACCATCATCAAGGACAATAATTTTATCTGCATCTTTAGCTGAAGATACACGATGACTAACAATGATAGTAGTTTTGCCTTGTGAAACTTTTCTAAGACTGCTCAGTATTTTCTCTTCCGTTTCTGTGTCAACTGCAGATAAACAATCATCAAACAACATAATTTCTGGTGCTTTTATGAGTGCTCTGGCTATAGAAACACGTTGCTTTTGACCTCCAGAAAGTGTAATGCCACGTTCACCTAATTTGGTTTGGTAGCCATTGGTGAATTTTTCAATGTTTTTATGAACATAAGCCATTTTTGCAGCTTCAATAACTTCAGCTTCAGTAGCATCTTCTTTTCCAAATCTAATGTTGTTTTCTATGGTATCTGAAAACAGAAATGCATCTTGAGGCACGTAGCCAATACTATCTCTTAAATTGTTTAAATTTACTTGATTTATAACTTTTCCGTCAATGTTAATATTACCTTCTTGAACATCATAAAGCCTTCCAATGAGATCGAGAATGGTAGATTTTCCAGAACCTGTTTTTCCAAGAATGGCTAAAGTTTCTCCTTTTTTTAACGAAAATGAAACCTTATTCAGTGCAGTGATATTAGTGTCTGGATAGGTGAAAGTAACATCTTTAAAATCTATATTGCCTTCAATTGGAGTATGCTCTAGAGTGTTATTTTTTATTTCTGGTTCCTGTTTTAAAAACTCATTAATACGTTTTTGAGAGGCTTCAGCTTGTTGCACTAAATTAGTTACCCAACCTACAGTAGCAACTGGCCAAGTAAGCATATTGACATACATTAAGAATTCTGCAATAGTTCCAATCTCTTTGATTTCACCATTAATATATTGCATTCCACCAACGTACGCTACAAGAATATTACTGATTCCAATGAGTAAAATCATAGAAGGGAAGAAAAGTGCTTGAACCTTAGTCAAATCAATTTGCTTTGTCTTGCTTTCTTCAGAAAGGGTATTAAATGCGATGTTATTGTCGTCTTCAATTCCATAAGCTTTTATAACAGAAATTCCACTAAATGATTCCTGAGTATATGTAGATAAATTTGATAGGTATTCTTGAACAATGGTACTCCGTTTATTAATAACCTTACTAAGTTTGTATATTATGAACGATAAAAAGGGTAGTGGCAACATTGTGTAAAGTGTGAGTTTTGGAGCAACACTTAGCATATAAATTAATGCCACGATAAATAATGTCACCATATTGACAGTATACATAATTGCTGGACCAGTATACATTCTCACTTTAGTAACATCTTCACTTATCCTATTCATCAAATCTCCTGTTCTGTTTGATTTATAAAAATTAAGGGATAAACGTTGATATTGTTGATAAACTTCATTTTTTAAGTCGTATTCTATATGCCGAGAAACGTTGATTATCGTTTGACGCATTAAAAACGTAAACACACCTGCGATAACTGCTGCTCCAATGAGGTAAATAATATTGGTAGCTAATTCTTGTTTAAATACGTCATTATTTATTTCGTTATTAAGACCTTTAGAAATCACGGTAATTGATTTACCGATAAATCTGGGCGTGAACACAGCAAAAATTTTAGCACATATAGTAATTATGACACCTAGGAGTAGGCGATATCTGTACTTGTAGAAATATTTATTAATGTGTTTTAATTCTTTCATGAAAAAAATGGAACATCAAATTGTTAACATATACTTAATTTAATACCTATATTTTTGCTAATACTCTAATATTGGTTTATTTTTGCTCGCTATTTTGAATAAAATGCAAAATAGTTTTTCAAACAAAATCACATGACTTCAGATATTATTAGTTCTAAAGAACTTCACAAAGTAGACCCAGTATTTGGGCAGTTATCTTTTGATAATCACGAGCAAATCGTTTTTTGCAACGACAAAGATACTGGTTTAAAAGCAATAATTGGTATTCATAACACAGTTTTAGGACCTGCTCTTGGAGGTACAAGAATGTGGAATTATAATAACGAATGGGAAGCACTTAATGACGTGTTAAGGTTGTCTCGAGGGATGACTTTTAAATCTGCAATTACCGGATTGAATCTTGGCGGAGGAAAAGCTGTTATTATTGGAGACGCAAAAACTCAAAAGACACCAGAATTGATGAAGAAATTTGGTGAGTTTGTACATTCTTTGAGTGGGAATTACATTACAGCAGAAGATGTTGGAATGACTACAGCTGATATGGATTTAGTTCGTGAAGTAACGCCTTACGTTACTGGTATTTCTGAAAGTAAAGGAGGTGCTGGTAATCCATCACCAATTACTGCCTATGGTGTGTTTATGGGAATGAAAGCTGCTGCCAAGTTTAAATATGGAAGCGATATTTTAGAAGATAAATCTGTGTTTGTTCAAGGGATTGGTCATGTTGGAGAAGCTCTAGTTGAACACTTAGTAAATGAAGGAGCTAAAGTTACTATTACTGACATTAATCAAGAGCGCTTAGAAGCTGTAAAGTCTAAATACGACGTTTCGATTTACAGAGGCGATGATATTTATTCTGAAGAGATGGATATTTATGCACCATGTGCTTTAGGAGCAACTGTTAATGATGATACAATTTCTAAACTAAAGGCACAAGTCATCGCAGGAGCCGCTAATAACCAATTAGCTATAGAAGATAAGCACAGTAAACAGTTACAAGAAAGAGGAATTGTATACGCACCAGATTTTTTAATTAATGCAGGTGGGATTATCAATGTGTATGCTGAATTAGAAAATTATGATAAGCAAGAAATCATTCGTAAAACTGAAAATATATTCAATACTACAGAAGAGATCCTTGTAAGAGCTAAAGCTAATAATGTAACGACTAATGTTGCTGCGCTTGACATGGCTAAAGAACGTATTGCAACACGTAAACGTGAACAATCAAAATAATTGTTCTAACTCTTAAAATTATAGTATTTTTACCACGCGTTATTTAACGTTAAAATCATAATTTCTTAACGATATTACTTAAAGTTCTTTACATGCTAAATAGAAGACATATTCGTATAAAAGTCATGCAAGCACTATATGCTTTTAAGGGCAATGAAAGTGAAGATTTAAAAGTGACTGATAAATTTTTGAATGAGAGTTTAAATAGCATGTACGATTTATATCTTAGCATGCTATGTTTGATTGTTGAGGTACATAAGAAAGCAGAAGATCACCAGAGTAAATCTCAGAAGAAATTTTTAGCGACTCAAGCTGAAAAAAATCCAAATCAAAAATTTGTAAAGAATGAGGTTTTAATGATGCTTAATTCTAATGAAGCGTTAAAATCTGAATTAGAACATCGTAAACTCAATCCTTGGTATTTAGATTTTGAATATGTAGATCTTACTTTTAAAGCGATCACTGAAAGTGATTTGTACAGCGATTATATGTCTACGTCTGTATCTACATTTAAAGAAGATAAAAACTTTGTGATATCTATTTTTGAAGATATTATTGCACCAAACGATAAGCTTTACGATTATTTTGAAGACAAAAAACTGACATGGTTAGATGATATACCTGTTGTGAATACAAGTATCATGAAGCTTTTGAAAAAATTAAAACCTTCAACATCTGAACAGCACTTTCTTCCAAAATTATTTAAAGATGAAGACGATAGGGCATTTGGTGTCGATTTACTCAATAAAACTATTTTAAATCAAGCAGCTTTTAGTGAAGAAATAGCCTCCAAAACAAAAAATTGGGATTCAGAACGAATTACTCAAATTGATACTGTATTAATGCAAATGGCAATTTGTGAATTTCAGAAATTCCCATCTATTCCTGTAAAAGTTACTATTAACGAATATCTTGAAGTTGCAAAAGAATATTCTACACCAAAAAGTAGTAATTTTATTAATGGTATTTTAGATAAGATTGTCAAAGAAAATAAATTCAATAAAGTAGGTAGAGGATTACTATAAATACCTTTTAAAATCTAGTCTTAAGCATCATTTATTCAACTAAAAAAAATGCTAAAAAATTTTGATTCGATGAAATAATCACTACTTTTATCGCCTTAAACAAAAAAACATTTTAAAAGTTTAATTTAAAATCAAAGCAATGAAAAAAGTAATATTAGGATTAAGTGCACTTTGTATGGTCGCTTTTACATCTTGTAAAGAAGAAAATGCTTCAAGTAAAATTAATTCAGAAAATGTAGCTGCTGCTGCTGAAAGAGATGCAACAGCTGGTGATTTTCCAGTGATTGCATTTGTAGAGACAGAACATGACTTTGGTACAATTACAAATGGTACTCCAGTTGAAACTAAATTTAAGTACACTAACACAGGAAAATCTCCTTTAGTTGTTAGTAACATTAAAAGTACTTGTGGATGTACAGTACCTTCAGATTGGAATAAAGAGCGAATTGCTCCTGGCGACTCTGCTGAGTTTACAGTAAAGTTTAATGGTAAAGGTAATAATCAAGTAAGTAAGAGTATTACTTTAACTACTAATACTGAAAAAGGTTCTGAGGTTGTAAAGATCAAAGCTTTTATTGAGCCAGATCCAAATGCTCCTGCTAAAGCAGCGAACAAAGCAAAGTCAGCTATCAAATCAGTTCAGTAAACTAAAACGTTAAGAACCTATGATGGATATCCTCCCTTTTGTAGCCATGTTTGCTGTGGTTTATTTCTTTATGATTGCACCTCAAATGAAGCGTGCTAAGCAAGAAAAGAAATTTGCAGCTGAATTAAAGCGTGGAGACAAGGTGATTACTAAAAGTGGAATACACGGAAAAATTGTTGACTTAAATGATAAAGACAATAGTTGTGTAATTGAAACTATGGCTGGGAAAATTAAGTTTGAACGCGTTGCTATCTCTATGGAAGCAAGTAAGAGCTTAAATACACCAGCAACCACTAAATAAGGTTTTCAAATTATAAATTAAAAGCTCCAAAAGAAATTTTGGAGCTTTTTTATACTTTTATTTCACTAACAATTTTTGTATTGATCATGTAAACCAACACCTTTTAAAATCATTGGAATAATTTTTTCAAGTCGGGTCTGTTTGGTTGCTTCGCGTTTGGCATCTGTTATATAAGTACAATACTCTCTTTGCTTACCAGGAGTAAGCCCATTAAAGCTGTTTTTTACATTAGATTTTGATTTTAAAACCTTATTAAGTTCATCAGGAATTACTACAGCTTTTTTTATGCGATTTGGTTTGATTTCTTTGCCTAGTTTTTGATTCTCAATGGCTTCTTTTATATAGGCCAAAACTAAATTTTTGTTGATATCCTCTATGTTATTAAAACGCATTTGTCGCAAGGCTTTAGTTTTATTTTCTTGAGCGTTGACAAGTAACTTTTGCTCATCTTTAAGAAAAACACCGTTAAAAAACCAAATGCCAAAATGATTTTTAAACGCTCCCAAACCCACAACATTTTTTCCGTTTAAATCATATACAGGAGCACTCCATTTTACAGATTCATTGAGTTCTGTAGTATTAATAATTTCTCTGAGTAGAACCAAAGCATCATTAAAGTGTGAATTAGTTTCAATGTACTCTTCAACCGTATAGATTTTTTTCATGATTCATGAATTTATCTTAAAGCCTTACTTGCTGTAAGCTCAGCAATTTTGCATATCACTTCAGTTGCTTTAATCATACTTTCAACTGGAACATATTCATAACGTCCGTGAAAATTATGTCCGCCAGCAAAAATATTCGGACAAGGTAAGCCCATATAACTAAGTTGCGAACCATCTGTTCCGCCTCGTATAGGTTTGATTAAAGGTTCAATATCTAATTGTTTCATTGCTTCTTCAGCGATATCAACAATGTGCATCACTGGTTCAACCTTTTCTTTCATATTGAAATATTGGTCTTTAATATCTATAGTTATGACTTCTCTTCCATATTCAGAATTGATGTCTTCAGCAAGCTTACTCAACATGTCTTTACGGGCTTCAAATTGAGCTTTGTCATGATCTCTAATAATATATTGTAATGTTGTTTCATCAACTTTTCCATCGATACTATACAAATGGAAAAATCCTTGATAACCTTCAGTATGTTCAGGTGTTTCTAATCTTGGTAATGCATTAATAAATGTTGTCGCAATATACATGGAGTTGACCATTTTTCCTTTGGCATAACCAGGATGAACAATTTTTCCTTTAATATGTACTTTAGCCCCAGCTGCATTGAAATTCTCATATTCTAATTCTCCAATCTGACTGCCATCCATAGTGTAAGCCCAATCCGCTCCAAATTTTTCTACATCAAAATGATGAGCACCTCTACCAATTTCTTCATCTGGTGTGAACCCAACTCTAATATCACCATGTTTAATTTCTGGATGCTGAACAAGGTATTCCATAGCAGCCACAATTTCTGTAATTCCTGCTTTGTCATCAGCTCCTAAAAGTGTGGTTCCATCTGTGACAATTAAAGTATTGCCTTTATAAAGTAATAAGTCTTCAAAATAATCTGGAGATAAAATAATATTTTCAGCTTCGTTCAAGGTAATATCTTTTCCATTATAATCCTCTATAATTCTTGGTTTAACATTTGCTCCTGTGAAATCTGGAGTAGTGTCAAAATGAGATATAAAACCTATAGTAGGGACATCATGATCAACATTACTAGGTAAAGTAGCCATTATGTAAGCTTTATCATCGATAGTAACGTTACTAAGTCCTATGGCTTTTAATTCATCAGCTAACTTATTAGCTAAGTCCCATTGTTTTGCTGTACTTGGTGTCGTTTGACTTTCAGGATCTGATTCTGTATCAATAGTAACGTAGCTTATAAATCTGTTGATGAGGTGTTGCTTATTTATCATTTTTGAAGTTTTTTCAAAATTAAAAATTCAATTGGCAATTAGAAAGGATTATTTGTAAATTTAATAACTCAATACCCTTTGTAGTCAAGTAAATAAGATTTATTTTTACTTTTTAACGATATTAAACCAACTAACCAATGCGTTATATCTTAAGTGTCCTTCTTTTTTTATTTGTCAGTTTTATGGCATTTACTCAATCCAACACATATCAAGTTGGATTTTTATTAGATAAAAATTCTAAAGATATTAAAGGTTTACTAGCTGAACTTTCCGTTGAAATCTCAGCAGTAGTTGGAGAAGATGCTACTATAGAATTTTCTGATGCTAATACGTTAGTGAATGATTTCGATACGACAAAAGCTTTAAATAATTATAATAGACTACTTCAAAATAATACAGATATTATTATTGCTTTTGGAATCGTCAATAACTCTGTGATTTCTAAGATAGGTTCTTATTCAAAGCCAACAATTGTTTTTGGTGCTTTAAGTGAAGAATTACAAACTGAAGACACTATAGTTTCTAATATTCAAAATTACACATCTATTACTACATCTCAGTCTTACACTGAAGATATAAAATTACTTCAAAAATTAGCTAATCCTAAAAGGATAGGCGTTGTGATTGAAAAAGCATTTACTGATAATTTACCGATCTCTGAAACCTTTAACAAGATTGGTCAAGATTTGGATTTAGAAATGCGTCTTATAACTTTTGAGTCTTCTTCTGAAATCATTTCAAAATTGAAAGACATAGATGCTGTTTATTTAGCAGGTGGTTTTTATTTATCTGATGCTGAAATGAAACAATTAGCAGAAGATTTGATAGAAAAGAAATTGCCTTCGTTTACAGCTAATCCAGTAAAAGATGTTAAGAATGGTATTCTAGCTTCAAATCACGATCAATCAGAATTGAGTCAGTTTTTTAGACGTATAGCCTTAACGGTTGAATCTGTTGTTAATGGTGATGGACTTTCTGCTTTGAGTACAAAATTAGAATCTAAAAGTACATTGACAGTAAATTACAATACAGCTGAAAAAATTGGATTACCTCTTAAATACAGTTTAATAGCAACTACCAGTTTTGTTGGTAACCCTAAAGAAATTGTTGCAGATAAGACTTACACTTTAGTTGGTGTGATGCAAGAAGCCATTGCTGAAAATTTAGATTTACAAACTATTGAACGTGATATAAGTCTAACAAAAAAAGATGTGGAACTTGCTCAAAGTGATTATTTGCCAAACGTTACAGCTGGAGCAACAGGAAGCTACGTAGATCCTGAATTAGCCGAAATTAGTAATGGTCAAAGTCCTGAAATAACAACATCAGGAAATGTAACTTTACAGCAAACCATTTTTTCTGAAGCAGCTAATGCAAATATTAGTATTCAAAAATCACTTCGTGACGCACAACAAGAAAACTATAACAGTGAAGCACTTAATACAGTGTTTAATTCAGCAACAGCTTATTTTACTGCCTTAATTTTAAAAGCGAATTTATCTATTCAAAGTCAAAATTTAGAGTTGACAAAATACAACCTTAAAATTGCTAATGAAAACTATGAAGCAGGACAGTCTGGGAAATCTGATGTACTTCGTTTTAAGTCAGAAATGGCTCAAAACACTCAGCAGATGATTGAGGCTATCAATAAGTTAGAACAAGGGTATTACAATTTAAATCAATTGCTTAATAATCCTATTGACACAAAAATTGATGTTGAAGAAGCTGAGTTACAAGAAGGGGTTTTTAGCAATTATAATTATGAACAATTAGGTCAGTTTTTAGATGATCCAAAATTAAGGCAACCTTTCGTCAAGTTTTTGGTTCAAGAAGCAAAGGCAAATGCCCCAGAGTTGAAAGCCTTAGATTATAATTTGAAGGCTACTAAGCGTAGTGAACGATTATTTGGAGTTGGTCGTTTTTTACCAACTCTAGCGCTACAAGGTCAATATAATTATGAGTTTTCAAGGTCAGGTGCTGGTTCTACAATTCCAACAGGTTTTCCTATGGTTCCAGAAGGTTATTATACAGTTGGACTTAATGTATCACTTCCAATTTTTAATCAAAACAAACAAAATATAAATAAACAAATTGCAAGTATTCAAAAAGAACAACTTGAAATATCAAGGGACAACATCACTCTGAATATAGAAAAGAATATTAACGATTCTGTTCTAGAACTAGTGAATCAAATTTCTAACATTCAATTATCTAAAGTTTTTGAAGATACGGCTAAGGAAGCTCTAGACTTAACTCAAACATCATACGCAAATGGTGCTGTTAATATTGTTCAGTTATTAGATGCTCAAAACAACTATTTGCAAGCACAATTAGCAAGTGCAAGTGCAACTTACAATTATTTACAAAGTTCTATGCAACTAGAGCGTTCTCTAGGCTTGTTCTTTTTATTACAAGAAGAAAGCGAACGTGGAGCATTTATACAACGCTTTTTAGAATTCACACAAAATAACGATTAAAAATAAACACATTTTATGATAATGCTATCCAATCGAATCTTTAAAATCACTAGCCTGATTATGATCTTTGCACTTATAAGTTGTGGAGAAAAAGAAGTTAAAGAAGAGGTTATTTTACGACCTGTAAAATATACTGAAGTTTCCTATTTAGGAGGAGAGAAATCAAGACAATTTAGTGGAACAGCTAAAACAGAAAAAATTGTAAATCTAAGTTTCAGAAGTAATGGTATTATCACAAAACTAGATATGAAATTAGGTCAAAAGGTAAAAAAAGATCAGTTATTAGGAACCTTAGATAATGTTTCTGCAAGATTAAATTATGAATCTTCAATTTCTTCAAAAAATAGTGCTGAATCACAAATGAATACAGCAAAGTTAAACCTTAATAGAATGCGAACACTTTATGAAAAAGGAAGTGCCTCTCTTAGTGATTATGAAGCTGCTAAAAATTCATATAGGACTGCTGTTGCAAGTTTTGAATCATCAAAACGTAGTGTTGCTATTCAGCAAGATCAAATTCGATTTGGGTATCTGTATGCACCAGAAGATGGTGTGATTGCTTCAGTTTCTGCCGAAGTTGATGAAAACGTGTCACCTGGTCAGGTTGTTGGCGTCTTAAATGCAGGAACAGCTATTGAAATTTCTTTAGGTTTGCCAGAGTCTGTAATTAATGCTGTTAAAAAAGACATGAAAGTTAAAGTGTCTTTTACTGCTATTGAAGAGGAAATATTCAACGCTATAATTACTGAAGTTGCTCCAGCTTTAGATGCGAATACATCTACTTATCCAATTACTGTAATGGTAACTGATAGTGATGAGCGAATTAAAAGTGGTATGGCAGCTAATGTGTTATTTGAGTTCGTCGATGATGATATAAAGAAGCAATTAATTGTTGTACCTGCAAATGCTGTGGGTGAAGATTCTAATGGAAGGTTTGTCTTTCTAGTTGAAGGTAATGATGCAGATAAGGCTACTGTAAAAAAGCAAGTGATTACTATTGGCGAATTAACATCTGACGGATTTGAAGTGAAATCAGGTTTGAAAGTTGGGCAGAAAATAGCGACCGCAGGATTGCAGACGTTATTAGATGGTCAGGATGTTAAATTAAATTAAGGTGTCTATGAATTTAGCAGAATTTTCAATAAATAGAAACCGAATAACATTTACAGTTCTAAGTACAATTATGCTCCTTGGGTTGGTGTTTTACCAATCGTTGTCTAGAGATAGTATGCCTCCTTACACTGTAAGAGTTGCATCTGTAGTATCTTCTTTTCCTGGTTCAGGACCTGAGCGTGTTGAACAATTAGTTACAGATAAAGTTGAAAAAATAGTTCAAGAATTACCAGAACTTAAAGAAGTGTCTAGTACGTCTAGATCTGGCTTGTCAGTAGTTACTGTGACCTTGAAAGATCAAGTCAAACCAGAAGATTTACAAGCTGTTTGGGATAGATTACGACGTAAATTATCTCAAATTCAGGGCTTGCCTTCAGGAGTGAAACCAAATCTTAACGATGACGGCATAGGTGAGGTGTTTGGTATTGCTGTAGGTTTGGTTATTGATGGTTTTTCATATGCTGAAGCCAAAGATTATGTTGACGATATTAAAGACGATTTAATTAAACTGGATTTAGCTGCGAAAGTGGAGCTAGGAGGTGTTCAAGATGAACGTGTTTTTATTGAGTTTGATAATGCAAGACTCAAAGAATATGGATTATCAGCTTCCAAACTTCAAAGTATTATTGGGTCTACTAATATATTGAGCTCAGGTGGTGAAGTTAATCTAGGTAATGAACGCATAATACTAGAGCCTACAGGTAATTTCAATTCAGTTGAGGATATAAAACAAACACTCATACCTGTAGGAGACGGTTCGCAATTAGTGTATTTAGGTGATATAACAACCATAAAACAAGATTATATTGATCCTCCAAAGCAACTTGTAACCGTTAATGGTCAGGAAGCTATTTCGATGCATATTAGCCTTAAAAAAGGTGCTAATATCATTCAGTTAGGGACTGATTTAGATGTCGTTATTGAAGATTGGAAAAGCAGATTACCAGTAGGTTTAGAGTTGAAGCGATTATCATCTTTAGATACTTATATTGATGTTAAAATAGGTGATTTTATTGTCAATTTAATTCAAGCAATAGCTATTGTATTGATTGTGATGTTAGTGTTTCTAGGACTCAGAACAGGAGGTATTATTGCTAGTTTAATTCCTATGGTAACTATTATGACATTAATGTTAATGGGTGTTATTGATATGGGATTAAATCAAGTGACGCTTGCAGCATTAATCATGGCTTTAGGTATGATGGTTGATAATGCAATTGTTGTCGCAGAAACCATCATGGTTAAAATGGAAAATGGTATTCCTGCAAAAAATGCAGCTATTGATGCTTGTGGTGAATTATTTACGCCTTTATTGATTTCTACTTTAACAACTTCTGCTGCATTCTTAGCGTTTTATATGGCTGAATCTACAATGGGAGATATTGTTGGTCCAATATTCGTTGTGATTTCATTGGCTTTATTGTCGTCTTGGATTTTAGCACTTACAGTAATTACCTTATTGTGTTTTATGTTTTTGAAAGTAACACCAAAAGCGGAAAAGAAAGAAAGTTTTATTGATAAAGTCATTAATAAATTAAAACTGTATTATAAAAACTTAATACTTATTGCATTATCATTCAAGCGTTTAGTTCTTTTTGGAATTGTTGTTGCGTTTTTCTTATCCCTTTACGGATTTGGTTTTATTCCATTTGTCTTTTTCCCAGATAGTGATCGTAATATGGTAACCATCGATGTTAATTTGCCACAAGGAACTCGAATAGAAGCGACTCAGGATGTTATTCATGGTATCGAAGATTATATAGTTTCAGATTTGTTAGTGAATGACAATAGACCTAATGGCATTTCAGATTGGTCCTCTTATATTGGTGAAGGACCAGAATCTTATGATTTAGGGTATTCTACAGATGAACCTGATCCAAGTTATGCTCATATTCTAATTAATACTTCAGATTTTATTTATAACAATGAGATGGTAGCTAAATTAGACAAGTTCTGTTTTAATAGTTTTCCAAATGCAGATATAAAAGTCGGTTTATTAGGCTCAGGTGGAGGAGGAACTCCGATTGAGGTTAAGATTTCAGGAGAGAATCCAGATGTTTTAGCAAAGCTTGCCGAAGAAACAAAACAGAAATTAAAAACAGTATCAGGAACAAAAAATATTAAGGATGATTGGGGACCTAAAACCAAAAAATTCATAGTAAATATTGATCAGAATAAATCGCAATCTGCTGGAATTACAAGTGCAGATATTGCCACATCATTACAAACTGTTTTAGATGGATTTCAAACAGGTGAGTATCGTGAAAATGATAAATCTATTCCTATCTTAATGCGAAGTAATGAGAGTCAACAACAAACTCTAGCGTCTATTGAAACCCTAAATATCTATGCTCAAAATTCTGGTAAAAGTGTACCCTTACTTCAAGTTGCTAGTATTGAACCAGAATGGCAATACGCTAAAATTAAACGATTAGATATAGATAGAACAATTAATGTGAGTTCAGAATTAAATGCTAATGGTAATGCTTCAGCAATCATGAAAGAAATGACACCTCATATGGAAGAAGTGTCACAAAACTGGCCAGAAGGATATACCTTTAAATTTGGAGGTGATGCCGAAAATACTTCAGAAAATATGGGAGCAGTAGTCAATTATTTGCCACTGTCAGGATTTATAATAATTCTTCTATTAATCATTATGTTTAATTCTGTTAGAAAAACTATTATGGTTGCTGCAACGATTCCTTTGGGTATTATTGGAGTTGTGATTGGCTTACTTATTTTTCAAGAACCTTTTGGTTTTATGCCTTTTCTAGGTGTGATTTCATTAGCTGGAATTGTAATTAATAATGCTATCGTATTGATTGATAGAATTCAAATAGAAGAAAATGAAATCAAACGTCCAATTGAAGATGCTATTATTGCAGCATGTTTACAACGTTTTAGACCTATTTTATTAGCTACGTTCACCACAGTTTTAGGATTGATTCCATTGTATTTAAGTGGAGGCGAAATGTGGGAAGGAATGGCTGTTAGTATTATGATTGGATTGTTATTTGGTACAGTCATTACATTACTTTTTATTCCGTCACTTTATAGCATTCTATATAAAGTTAATTACAAGAATTATGAGTTTGATGAATCTATTATGGATGATTAATATGAAAAGATGATAGACAAATTTTATCCTTATCGTTTTGAATTGTTTCTGTTTACTCAATTGTCTATCTTATTTGGCTCTTTAGTCATTCCAAGTGAATGGTTTGAAAGTTATATAATGCCTTTACTTTTATTATGTAATTTGGTTTCTGGTGTTTTATTGGTGTCAAAAAAGAAAAGACTAACACGATTTATGTGTGTGATTCTTTTAATTTCTATAGCAATCGTGGCCATTGATTTTATTAATTCTGAACCTTTAAACAATTTTAATTATCTAAAACTGTCTGTTTATTTTGTGTTTTATGCAATTACAACTATTGAAATTATTAAGCAAGTTTGGAAGTCAAAAATTATTGGTAAAAACGTGATTTTAGGCTTGATAAGTGGCTATATTTCATTAGGTTTACTAGCATTTTTTCTCTGTCTTACAATTGAAATTTTATATCCTCAATCTTTTTCTGGACTTTCAATTACAGATGGATTAACTGCTAATGCTTCTGATAAACTTATGTATTACAGCTACATAACGTTAATGACTATCGGTTATGGAGATATTTTACCCATTACACCAATTGCTCAAAAAGCGTCTGTATTTATAGGTTTGATAGGTCAGTTTTACTTAGTAATTTTAACAGCAATTGTTGTAGGAAAGTATATCAATCAAAACAACGAAAAACAATGAAGAAAATAGATAAGAAAGTGTTAAGCATAGTTGAATTTATTGAAAAAGGAATTATTATAGTGCTACTTTTTTCCCTTCTCCTAGTCGTATTATATACTGCAATAGTCTTTCTGTTTTTATTATTTGGAGGTATAATGGAAGGAATTGAGAGTTCTTTTTCTAGAGAAAATAATATACTTCAGCATTTGCATAGTGTTTTTGGTGGTTTCCTTTCAGTTCTTATAGGTATAGAGTTGTTACATACCATAAAAATGTATTTAAAAGAAGATGTTGTACATGTTGAGATTGTGTTATTAGTTGCTTTAATTGGTGTGTCAAGACATGTCATTGACTTAGATGTAACTCATCTAGAGCCACTAACTATTTTCGGAATTAGTTCTTTAATAATTGTCCTTGCAGGAGGTTATTATTTAATAAAAAAGGTAATTAGAAAACCAAAAAATAAAGCTTAAAAATTGTCACAAAAAAAGCACCTTAAAGTTAATTAAGATGCTTTCTAATTATATACTATTATTTTACTCTTTAAAAGTAAATACAGGCAATTCAGAATGATTAACTAAATCTTCAGAAATGCTTCCACCAAATAAATGATTTAAACCAGTCCTACCTTCAGTAATCATACCAATAGCATCAATATTATGTTTGTCTGCATATTTTAAAATCGCTTCTTCAACATTGTAGTCAGAAATCAAAACCACATTGTCTTTCCAATCCTCACGATTGGTTGTTTTGAGGAAATTAGAA
>NZ_JBGCCX010000012.1:0-17294 GCF_045105015.1 Psychroserpens sp. | reverse complement strand
AATAACTTTTCAAATGGAGAACTTATTGAATCATATTCTCCAGTTGACGGACAGTTAATTGGAAAAGTAAAAGCTACCACTAGAGAAGATTATGAAAGAGTAATGGATGCTGCTACTAAAGCATTTAAATCATGGAGAGATATTCCAGCTCCTCAACGAGGAGAAATCGTTCGTCAGTTTGGAAACAAATTAAGAGATTTAAAAGAACCATTAGGAAAGTTAGTGTCTTACGAAATGGGTAAATCTTTGCAAGAAGGCTATGGAGAGGTTCAAGAAATGATAGATATCTGTGATTTTGCAGTTGGATTATCAAGACAGTTAAACGGACAAACTATTCCATCTGAAAGACCAGGACATGTCATGAGAGAGCAATGGCATCCAATTGGTGTTGTTGGAATTATTTCAGCATTTAATTTCCCTGTAGCTGTTTGGGCTTGGAATTCTGCTTTAGCTTGGATTTGCGGCGATGTTTGTGTTTGGAAAGCTTCTGAAAAAGCACCTTTATGTGCAGTAGCTTGTCAGAATATTATTGCTGATATCTTGAAAGAAAACAATTTACCTGAAGGTATTTCTTGTATCATTAATGGTGATTATAAAGTTGGTGAGTTTTTAACCACAGGTGCTCGAATCCCTTTGGTTTCTGCAACAGGTTCTACAAGAATGGGACGAATTGTTGGAGCTACTGTAGCCGAACGTTTTGGTAAATCATTATTAGAATTAGGAGGAAACAATGCCATCATTATTACACCAACTGCCGATTTAAAAGTGGTGGTTCCTGGTGCTGTTTTTGGTGCCGTTGGAACATGCGGACAACGTTGTACTTCAACAAGACGTCTAATTATTCATGAATCTGTTTACGATAAAGTAAGAGACGCAATTGTTGGTGCTTACGGACAATTAACTATTGGAAACCCATTAGATGAAAATAATCATATTGGTCCGTTAATCGATAAAGATGCCGTTAATACTTATTTAGCTGCTATTGAAAAAGCAAAAACAGAAGGTGGAAATGTATTAGTTGAAGGTGGTGTTTTAGAAGGTGAAGGTTATGAAAGTGGCTGTTACGTAAAACCTGCAATTATTGAAGCTGAAAATCATTTTGAAATTGTACAGCATGAAACTTTTGCACCAGTTTTATATCTAATGAAATATTCTGGAGATGTTGAAAATGCTATCGAAAAGCAAAATGGTGTAGCTCAAGGATTGTCTTCTGCGATTATGACCAACCAAATGAAAGAAGCTGAAAAATTCTTGTCTTATGCTGGATCTGATTGTGGAATTGCAAACGTAAATATAGGAACTTCTGGAGCTGAGATTGGTGGTGCATTTGGTGGTGAAAAAGAAACTGGAGGAGGACGTGAGTCTGGATCTGATGCTTGGAAAGTATATATGCGCAGACAAACAAATACGATTAACTACTCTGATGAATTGCCATTAGCACAAGGAATTAAGTTTGATTTGTAACATTGATCAAAAACAAATAACAACTAAAACCGTTTCATTATTATGAAGCGGTTTTTTTTTACAATCAACTTTGGAATCATTTTTGAGAACGTATAATTAAACCTTTAAATACTTATAAAGTCTAATTAATATGACAATAAGGGAAATTCAACATTTGTATTGCAGAGCTGGATTTGGAATTAATCCAGAAGATATTTCACGATTATCTGACACTAGTCGATCTGATGTTGTTGAGGCATTATTTAATGAGTCAGCTGCCTTTCTTCCATTGCATATTGACACTTCCGATCTGGATCATTATAACATACAGAATATTATTAGAGATAAGCGAAAACAAGAAGCGTTTATCAAAGACAGTAAACAAAAATTAAAAGAATTTAATGTGTCATTGGTAGACCGACTTGTTTTTACAAAACAGGTTTTAAGAGAAAAAATGACTTTGTTTTGGTTAAATCATTTTGCATGTAGAGATAATAATGTTTTTCATGTACAACAATACAATAATACATTGAGAGCTCATGCTTTAGATAATTTTGGTGATTTTGTTAAAGCAATATCAAAAGAAGCAGCTATGGTCAAGTACCTTAATAACAATCAAAATCGTAAACAAAAGCCAAACGAGAATTTCGCTAGAGAATTAATGGAGTTATTTACCTTGGGTGAAGGTCATTATACCGAAGACGATATTAAAGCAAGCGCAAGAGCATTTACTGGTTATAATCATAATTTTGAAGGTGAATTTATACTCAGATTAAGACAACATGATTATAATTTTAAAACGTTTTTTGGTCATACAGGCCGTTATGATGGTGATGATATAATTGATATCATACTGGAGCAAAAACAATGTGCTCGATTTATTTGTAAAAAAATCTATAGTTATTTTGTAAATGATATTATTGATGAAGTTAACGTTGAAGAAATGACAACGATCTTCTTTAAAGATTATAGTATAGAAAATTTAATGAGATATTTATTCATGTCAGATTGGTTTTATGATGAAAGCAATATTGGATCAAAAATAAAATCTCCTATAGAGTTTTTAGTCGGAATGCGAAGAACCATTCCAATTACATTCGAAAAAACAAAAGATGTTCTTAAAATTCAAAAGCTATTAGGACAAGTCTTACTTGATCCTCCTAATGTAGCTGGATGGAAAGGTGGAAAAAGTTGGATTGATAGTAATACGATGATGCTTCGTCTTAAGTTACCATCAATAATTTTGACAAACGCAAAAATTTCAACTAAAGAAAAAGGAGGATTTATTGATTCTTATGATAAGTTCAATTCAAAAAATAAAGTAAACAGATTTGTTGAAGTCACTGTGGATTGGGATACTTTTGAGAAACGCTTTAACACAAGTTCTTTTTCAGATATAAAACAACAACTTATAGTTTCAGAAATGAGTGAAGGTACTGAAGCCTATTTAGAGATTTTGAGTAAAAATTCTAAACGTGATTATTGTGTTCAACTCATGTCACTGCCTGAATATCAAATGTGTTAATTATGGATAGAAGAGACTTTTTAAAACAATCGACATTAGCTAGTAGTTTATTCTTTGTACCAAGCTTTGTTAAAGCATTTGAAAATGTTGCAACAAGCAGTTTAGGATACAAACGATTAGTCATAATTCAATTAGCAGGAGGAAATGATGGATTAAATACAATTGTTCCATTTAATAATGATGACTATTATCGAAATAGGCCTTCTATTGCAATTCAAAAGAATAATATTATAAGAGTTAGTGACGAGTTGGGTTTTCACCCTAGTTTAGCGCCACTAAAAAATTTATATGATAAAGGTTATGTATCTATTATCAATAATGTAGGTTATCCAAACCCAAATCGTTCTCATTTTAGGTCGACAGATATTTGGCAAACTGCAGTGGATTCAGATCAATATTTACAAACAGGATGGATTGGTCGTTATTTAGACGTCTATGGCAATCAACCATATAATGCCATCCAGATCGATGATAGTTTGTCTTTAGCATTAAAAGGTCAATCGATAAATGGAATCGCAACCAAAAACCCAAAAGTCTTATTTAGAACTTCGCAAGACCCTTATTTCAAAAAAGTATTACAATATTATCAAGACGATCATTTAAGCGAGCATAATTTAGGGTATTTATACAAAACAATGATTTCTGCAGAATCATCTGCTAAATATATTTTTGAGAAACATAAAGCAGCATCTATCAAACAAGAATATCCAAATAATGAGTTTGCAAATCAATTAAAAACAATGTCAAAACTCATTAATTCTGGAATAGAAACGAAGGTGTTTTATTCTTCATTAGATGGTTTTGATACACATGTTGGACAACCAAAAAAGCAATCAAGGTTACTACAAACTTATGCTGACGGAATTGAAGCTTTTGTCTCAGATTTAAAGCAACAAGGTTCATTTAATGATACTTTAATAATTACATTTTCTGAGTTTGGCCGTCGTTTAAAACAAAATGCAGCAAACGGAACAGATCATGGCGCAGCTAGTAATGTATTTGTTATAGGTAATCATTTAAAAACACCAGGTTTATATAATGAACTAGCTAGTTTATCAAATTTAGATGATAACGGAGATTTGAAGTATACCATAGATTTTAGATCTATATACGCAACTGTGTTAGACAAGTGGCTTGCAGTAAATGATGTTACAATACTGAATAAAAAATTCTCAAAGTTAGATTTTATATAAGGTCATAAAAAACAAAAACCTCGTTTCTGTTTTCGGCAATCCGAAGGAAACAAGGTCGTTTGTAATTGATTAATAGCAAGTCAAACATCGGAAAAAAAAAGAGTGCTCAATAAAAAAACTATGAGTGGTAAAAAAAACTGTATGAATGGTATGTAAACGTTTTATCTAAGTAAAAAAAGAACTTTTCTTACAGAATACACAAAGAAAGCAAAGTCTATATAATACAAAAACCTTATTTCTTATTCGACAAGTCGATATTGAAATAAGGTTGTATGTAATTGATTAATAGCACTTCAAAAATCGGAAAAACTATAGTTCATTTGTAATAAATACTACGATTAGCAGAAAAAAATGGTTGAATGGTAATTTGGGTTTAATTTCTTCGATTAACTGTATTTTACTTTCCTTAAAATTCGTGTTACCTCTTGGTATGAATCATAAATTGAATCACTATACTTTTTTAAATAAGGTTTAGCTTCGTTTAATTTGTCTATAGCTTCATGAAATAAATTGAGGTAACAAATAAGATATGTTGCAGGTAGATTTCTTAAATCGAGCATCTCGTTTTTGTTTAGCGATACTCCTTTTTTTAATTTTTCTAATAAAGCATTATTTGAATTATAAATGTGATGTAACACTTTTTTATCAAATTGTGGAGGCTTAAATAAGAGTTTGGTATCGATATTATAATGTGCGTTGTCTTCAAAATGAATGATGGTTTCTTCCAATTCATAATATTTAAATGAATTTTGAAGTCCAAGACTTACGTATTCTATAATCTTAAATGAGCCATCACTATATGTGATAGTAACCTCATCTAAAGTTGAAAAAAATAAACGTACTTGTTCATTAATTAATTCGATATCTACTCTAGAATAATAGTCTTTGTCTTTAACCGTTTTCTTTTGTCCAGACCAACACAGTACAAAATACTCTTTAAACACTTTATATTGAGGATTAAAATCTTTTCTTTTATTTAGAAAATCGAAAACTCCATCTAATGTATATTGAATATTGTTTTGTGCATGCGATTCAATTTCAGCTACGATTTTAGAATTGACATCTTTGATTTCAATATCGAATACTTTAGGCATACTCATACTTCCATCTCTAAAAAACACAGAGCCACCATAATATTTCCAGATATTCTTTCGAAGTGAGGTGATTTTGTCAATAGGTCTAATAGTGACTAGACCAACAACTTTATTGTCGGGTAAGTGCGGAAATGGAATATTTTCATATTGAACAATAGGTGGATGAATTAAATATGCATTAATAAGATTCTGTATTTTACTATCATCAAAAAAATTGACACCAATAATTTTATTGTCCTCGTCTTCTACACCAATAACAATGTATGAGTTGTTCTTGGGATTACTATTTGATAGTGCGCAGATATGCTTTAAAAATTTTGCCTTACCTTCTTTATGTGAGATGTCAACTTTTCGTTTTTTGTCATAAAAACTGTTCTCATCATTATGAGCTAATAGGTTTTTAATTAAAAGACGTTTATTGATCATAAAATCTTAAGTCTTTTTCACAATTGTAGAACTTGCTTGTGCAGTGCAAAACATCAAGACATCTGCTATATTAACATGTGCTGGTCTTGATATTGCAAACTGAATAACTTCTGCGATATCTTCAGCTTGTAATGCTTTATAGCCTTTATAAACATTATCAGCAGCGGCATCACCTTTAAATCTCACCTTAGAAAATTCAGTTTCAACTAAACCAGGATTAATAGCAGTCACTTTTATTCCGAAAGGATTTAAATCTATTCGCATGCCTTCAGTTATTGCAAGTACAGCATGTTTACTTCCGCAATACACATTGCCTTTGGGATAGACTTCTTTTCCTGCTGACGAACCAATATTTATAATATGACCAGATTCGCGTCGAGTCATTTTAGGAATAATAGCCTTACTTACATATAATAATCCTTTTACATTAATATCCATCATAGCGTCCCAATCGTCTAGATTTCCTGTTTGAATTGGGTCTAAACCATGTGCATTTCCGGCGTTATTAATTAGAATATCTATGGTTTTAAATACTTCTGGTAAAGATGCAATAGCATTTTCAACAGCAGTTTTGTCTCTTACATCAAAATTCAGTGTATGTACTTCGGTTTCTTTACTTAGTGCTTTTTGAATGGTGTCTAAACGTTCTTGTCGTCTTCCACAAAGGATTAATTTAATGCCATGTTTAGCAAATTCATGTGCTGTGGCTCTTCCGATTCCACTTGTTGCTCCAGTTATAAGGGCAGTTTTATTCATATTAAAAGTTATTTATGGTACTTTATGACCTTGAGATGCGACCAATATTTTAAACCAATCTTCAAGTTTTAGATCAATTTTCTCAGCGTTATTGGCATCAGTAATTCGCTTTGGATTTGTTGTTCCTATAATAGGGTGAATATTAGCAGGATGTTTTAAAATCCATGCCAATAATAGTTGATCCTCAGTACAGTTATAGATGTTTATGAGTTCACCAAGTTGTTTATGGATGCGTCTGGTTTGCTCGTTGTCTTCTCTAAAAACACTGCCTAATGGAGACCAAGCCATAGCTGTAATGTTATTTAATAACATTTGATCTAACAAACCATTGTGCATTGCTGAATGTTGTGTTAGAGAAAATTCAATTTGATTTGCAGAAATCTCAGTAGTATTAGAAATTAATTCAACTTGTGAAGGTGTGAAATTTGAAACACCAAAACTTTTGATTTTACCTTGTTCTTTAAGTTTTGTAATGGCTTCAGAAACCTCATTGGGATGCATTAAAGGGCTAGGTCTGTGTAATAAAAAAAGATCTAAATAATCTGTTTTTAAATATTTTAGAGATGTTTCAGCAGACCAAATAATGTAGTCTTTATTGTAATTATAATGCTTAATAGTATTGTCTCTATTGTCACTCATATATTGAATGCCACATTTTGAGATGAGTTGAATCTCATCTCGTTTAATACCACTATTAACAAAAGCGTTTCCGAAATCAGCTTCAGTAGTATAGGCACCATAAATATCAGCATGGTCAAATGTGGTAATGGTATTTTTAAGACAATCATGCATTAATGAAATCATGTCTTTTTGTGTAAGTTGCTTTCCCCAACTTCCCCAAGTCATGGTACCTGCAATTAATCGAGAATATGTCACTTTTTTTTCAGTTTATAAGGGTTTTTCAGCAATTCATGTATAAAAATACTCAAATCCTATGTAATAAAGTATTATTGTTTTGTAATTATTAATTCACCTAAATCATGATATTTCCCCTTAAATTCAAAAGTTTATTATTTAGTGTTATTGCTTTAGTATTACTAAGTAGTTGTTCCAAAGAAGAAGATTCTGATTATATAGAAAATAGCCTAGTAAATGTTAAGCTTGTTGGAACTGAAACTCAATTAAATAGATTGAATCTAGAAATTTTAGATGTACAATTAAGAATTTTAGAGGATGAAACTAGTCCTAATGCTTGGTTGAGTTTGAATACAATTAATACTGGAATTCACGACTTAACAAATTTCACAGATAATCAATTTATTACTTTAGTTGATTTTGAACAGGTGCCAGCAGAATTTATCTACAATATAAAATTAGTGTTAGGTAATGACAATTCTGTAGTCAAAAATCATGTTGAGTATATCGTTGATATAGAATCTGAATATAATAATTCATCCGTTAATGTACTTGAAAAACAACTAGTTGAAAACAAGCTTTATGAATTCACAATAGAATTAGATATTGATGAATCTATTAAATTTCCATCTCAAAATGAAGCAGTTTTAACTCCTAAAATGAATACAATGATGCGACTTTACAACCTGTTTTAAACAGTTTATAAACTATATATATTTAAAGAGCAGTACTCATCGTACTGCTCTTTATTTTTTAACCAATTCTTAACAGCAACAGAAGAAAAATTTTAACAATTTGCGATAGTAAATAAGTTAGATATAATTATTCTTATAAAATATATAGATAATGGAAGAAACAGGAACAATCGATATTAAATCGATTAATGAGAAAATTGAAAAAGAAAGTGCTTTTGTTGATTTACTAATCCTTGAAATGAACAAGGTAATTGTAGGTCAAAAGCATATGGTTGAAAGATTACTTATTGGATTATTAGGACAAGGACATATTTTATTAGAAGGTGTGCCAGGTTTAGCAAAAACCTTAGCCATTAATACCTTATCGCAAGCTGTTGATGGTAGTTTTAGTAGAATTCAATTTACACCAGATTTATTACCTGCTGATGTTGTTGGAACCCTTATTTATAATATGAAAGAAAACGATTTTTCAATTAAGAAAGGTCCTATTTTCGCAAACTTTGTCTTAGCAGATGAAATTAATAGAGCGCCAGCTAAAGTGCAATCCGCACTGTTAGAGGCAATGCAAGAAAAACAAGTGACTATTGGAGATGAGACGTTTATTTTAGACAAACCATTTTTAGTAATGGCAACTCAAAATCCAGTTGAACAAGAAGGGACTTATCCTTTACCAGAAGCTCAAGTCGATCGTTTTATGTTGAAGACAGTTATCGACTACCCAAAGCAAGACGAAGAGCAACTTATTATGAGAGCAAATCTAAAAGGAAGTTGGGATAAGGTAAATCCTGTGGTTTCTGTAGCTCAAATTTTAAATGCTCAGAAAGCCGTTAGAGAAGTGTATATGGATGAAAAAATCGAAAAGTATATCCTCGATATCATTTTCGCTACACGTTATCCAGAAAAATATAGATTATCCGATTTAAAACCGTTGATTTCATTCGGAGCTTCTCCTCGTGGAAGTATCAACTTAGCAACTGCAGCAAAATGTTATGCATTTATAAAACGTCGTGGTTATGTAATTCCTGAAGATGTTAGAGCTATTGTTCACGATGTACTTCGTCATAGAATTGGAATTACTTATGAAGCTGAAGCTGAAAATGTCACTTCAGAAGACATTATTAATAAGATAGTTAACGAAATAGAAGTGCCATAGTAGATGCTTGACATCAGTACAAATAAGTCATTAACTATTTTGTGCTAACCATTCAATACTAAATGAGCGAAAGCAAACATAAATGGATACTAAGGAATTACTAAAAAAAGTTCGAAAAATTGAGATTAAGACAAGACGATTGTCTGATCATATTTTTGGAGGCGAATATCACTCGACTTTCAAAGGTCGTGGTATGACTTTTTCTGAAGTAAGACAGTATCAATTTGGTGACGATGTTCGTAATATTGATTGGAATGTTACAGCAAGATATAACGAGCCTTATGTGAAAGTTTTCGAAGAAGAACGAGAACTTACTATGATGCTCATGGTTGATATTTCAGGATCAAAGTTATTTGGAACTGTTGAACAATTCAAAAATGAAATTGCTACGGAAATAGCAGCAACTCTTGCGTTTTCTGCAACACAAAATAATGATAAAATTGGATTGATATTGTTTTCAGATGAAATTGAACTATATATTCCACCAAAAAAAGGACGCTCTCATGTATTACGAATAATTCGTGAGTTGATTGAATTTAATCCAAAGAGCAAAAACACTAATATTTCTGAAGCTTTAAAGTTTTTATCTAACGTGATGAAAAAGAAAGCAATTGTGTTTTTATTGAGTGATTTTATAGCAGATGACTATAAGCAAACGCTCAAAATTGCCTCAGGAAAACATGATATTACAGGCATAAGAATCTATGATAAACATGAAGAAAGTATTCCAAATTTAGGAATGGTTCAAATGCAAGATGAAGAAACAGGAGAGTTATTATTGGTCGATACCATGTCTAAAAAAATTCGAAATAACTATAATAAGTACTATCAAGAAAAAGTAAATTACTATAAAGATACGTTTACAAAATCTGGTGCAGGAACGATTGATTGCCGTGTTGATGAGAGTTATGTGAAAAAATTATTAGGCTACTTTAAAAGGCGATAATAGTATAAGTAATAATATAAAGAGTGATAACCAGAAAGTTAAGACATATGATGATATTGCAAAAGAATAAGGTTTCTATCTTTTTCACTTTTGCTTTGTGCCTAATATCTGCAACTTCATTTGCGCAAGTCACATCTTCAATAGATTCTACAAAAATAAAAATTGGTCAGCAAATTACGTTTAAAGTCGAGGTTGAAGCTGACACCACTGATTTGGTTGTTTTTCCAGAAGGCCAAACCTTTATGCCTCTAGAAATGATAGAGTCTTATAAAATAGATACAACTAAAAAAGATGCTACATATAGATTAATTAAATCGTATGGATTGACACAATTTGATTCGGGTTCATACACTATTCCGAGACAAAAAATTGTAATAGGTTCAAAAACACTGTTTACAGATTCACTTCGTGTTGAAGTTAACAATGTTGAAGTAGACACTACAGAACAAGGGCTTTATGATATTAAACCCTTCATTAAAGTTGAAAAAAACACAAATACACCATGGCTAATTATTTTATGTGTTTTATTGGCTATTGCATTGGTTGCATTTTTGTTGTATTGGTTTATTTGGAGGAAAAAACCTTTAACTGAAGAAGCTAAAATAGCACTGCTTCCACCTTACGATAGAGCAAAACTAGCCTTAAAAAAACTAGATGAAAGTACTTATTTAGACAATGCAGAATTAAAAGATTACTATTCAGAGTTAACATTCATTATTAGAAAATACTTAGATGAAAAAGTGTATGATAAGGCGCTTGAAAGTACTACAGATGAATTAATTTTTAGACTAAACCTTTTAAAAGATGCTAATCAAATTGAGTTAAGTAAAGAAGATATTAGAAATCTTGAAACGATTTTAAAACGAGCCGATTTAGTAAAATTTGCAAAGTCTGCTCCAGATGTTGAATTGGCTAAATTAGACAGAAACACCATCGATATTGAAATTGACCATGTAAAAGAAGCATTGCCAGAACCTACTGAAGAAGAAAAGCTCTTAAATCAACAATACAAAGAAGAACAGGAAAGTAAAAAGAAACGTAAAAAAGTAATTTTCACAATATTGATTTCAGTGTTTCTAATTGTTGCCACCTTTGTTGGATTTGGTTTAAAATACGGATTCACCTATGTTAAAGATTCACTTATTGGTCATGAAAGCAAAGAACTGTTAGAAGGTGATTGGGTAAGAAGTGAGTACGGAATTCCTCCAGTCACCATAAGTACACCTAAGGTTTTAAAACGCTTAGACACACCTATACCAGATCATCTAAAAGAGACTGTTGAGATCACTGCTTTTGGTTATGGAAGTGTTTTAGATTTCTTCAGTGTAATTGTGAGCACAACCAAAATCACTAATGAAGAAGATGCTGAGCCAATTGATATTAAACAAGCTCCAGAAGCAGCTATTAGACAACTTGAAGAAAAAGGCATTAAAGATATTTCGGTTAAAAGAGAACAGTTTATCACACCAAATGCAGCTGAAGGTTTAAAAACATATGGAACAGGAAGGTTTCCAATGTTTACCTCAGAAAATTTTATAGATGGTCATTACGCTGTGATTCATTTTGTTGCTGAAGGTGAAGAATTGTTACAACAGATATTAATAACATGGCAAGATGACGATGTTTATGCAGAACAAATCGTTGAGCGTATTTTGAATTCTATAGAACTTAAAAAAGCAGAAGAAGAGTAATGTTAGAAGGTATTGAGTTTTTAAATAAAGAAATGTTTTGGTTGCTATTATTGCTCCCATTTGCTGTTATTTGGCACATATTTACCAGAAAAAAGCAAACGGCAGAACTTAAAATGTCTAGCATCAAAGGTTTTAAAATCACAAAGTCTTGGCTCACAAGTTTGAGGCCAATTCTATTCGTGTTAAGACTCCTAGCTTTAGGATTATTAATCACAGCGTTGGCAAGACCAAGAACTGTAGACGTGTCTTCAAAAACAAAAACCACGAGAGGAATTGATATTGTTATGGCAATTGATGTGTCTGCAAGTATGTTAGCTAAAGATTTATTGCCTAATCGATTAGAAGCCTTGAAAAAGGTTGCAGCTCAGTTTATTCAAGGACGACCTAATGATAGAATTGGTTTAGTTGAGTACGCTGGAGAAAGTTATACAAAAACACCAATCACAAGTGATAAATCAATTGTATTACGCTCTTTAAGAGATATAAAATACAACACGATTATTGAAGGAGGAACAGCCATTGGCATGGGATTAGCAACCTCAGTAAATCGATTAAAAGATAGTAAAGCTAAAAGCAAAGTGATTATTCTGCTGACTGATGGTGTGAATAACTCTGGATTTATTGACCCTAAAATTGCAAGTGAACTAGCTGTTGAGTATGGTATTAAAACGTACACCATTGGTTTAGGTACAAACGGAATGGCTTTATCACCAATTGCTATCAAACCTAATGGTTCATTTCAATACGGAAGAGTACAAGTTGAGATTGATGAAGAATTACTTAAAGAAATTGCTGAAGTTACTGGAGGGAAATATTTTAGAGCTACCAATAATAAAAAGCTCAAAGAAATATATAGTGAGATTAATAAATTAGAAAAAACTGAAGTAGAAGAGTTCAAATTTTACAACTATGAAGAGAAATACAGACCATTAGTTATTTTGGCTGGATTACTCATTTTATTAGAGTTATTGTTGCGATATACAATTTTTAGAAGTTTTGTATAGAGAATAAGAAATATGTATCAATTAGAAGAAAAAATATGGTTTTGGGTGTTGATGGTAATTCCAGTAATTATCGTTCTTTTTGCTGTACTTCAAATCTGGAAATATAAGGCTCAAAAACGCTTTGCAAACAAGTCACTTTTAAAACGATTAAGTCCCAATCAGTCGTTGTTTAAATCTATTTTGAAAGTTGTTGTGTTATGTCTTGCATTTGCATGTTTATCAGTAGCCTTAGTAAATCCTAAAATTGGGACGAAACTAGAAACGGTTAAAAGAGAAGGTGTCGATATTGTATTTGCAGTCGATGTCTCAAAAAGTATGTTAGCCGAAGATATTGCTCCAAACCGATTAGAAAAGTCAAAACAATTAGTGACACAAATTATCAATAATTTGGCTAGTGATCGTGTAGGCATTATTGCTTATGCAGGTAAAGCTTTTCCTCAGTTGCCAATTACAACCGATTATGCTTCAGCCAAAATGTTCTTACAAAACATGAATACTGATATGTTGTCTTCTCAAGGAACAGCAATTAGTGAAGCTATTGAATTAGCTAAAACATATTTTGATAACGAAGAACAAACCAATAGAGTTCTTATTATTATTTCTGATGGTGAAGATCATACAGACATAGCAGCCAGTGTTGCAGAAGAGGCAAGTAATGAAGGTATAAGAATTTTCACTATTGGTGTTGGTGATATTAAAGGAGGACCAATTCCGATAAAAAGAAATGGAGTCGTTCTAAACTACAAAAAAGATAATAATGGAGAAACTGTTATTACTAGACTAAATGAAGATACGCTTAAGGAGATCGCAGATGAAGCTAATGGTTCTTACATTAACGGAAGCAATACAATTAAAGTCGTTGATGCGATTAGAGACATCTTAAATAAAATGGACAAAACAGAATTTGAAGCTAAAGAATTTGCAGATTTTAAAGATCAATTTCAATGGTTTTTAGGTTTCGCAATATTTTTCTTGTTCATAGATATTTTCTTTTTAGAACGAAAAACAGAATGGCTAAAGCGACTCAATCTTTTTAACGAGAATTTTTAACCTTTAAAATAGTATTATAATATTTTATAAAATCTTTAACTATAACACGTCTCACAGTTTTTTATATTGCTATTTACATAACATGAAAGTCAATACATTTACATATAAATCAAGCTATAAATCAAGATGTAAAATGAAACAATTTTTGATATTTTGTTTGGTTCTAACCTCTACTTTATCTTTTGCTCAAGATAAAGACAAAGCGAAAGCATTACAACTTCAGAAAGCTAATAACTATGTTTATGAAGGCAATGAACTTATTGATTCAAAAGATTATGTTTCTGCAGAAATGGAATACCGAAAAGCCATTTCAGAACAACCAACAAATACTGCAGGCGCCTATAACTTAGGAAATTCTTATTATGAAAAAGGCCAATATGATGAAGCACTTTATCGTCATACTCAAGCTGCTGAAAATGCAACGTCAAAAATTGAAAAACACAAAGCGTATCATAATATTGGTAACATTTTGATGCAAAATAAAATGTGTAAAGAAGCTGTTGAAGCTTTTAAAAGTGCATTGAGAAATGATCCTACAGATGATGAAACACGCTATAACTTTGCCATCGCAAAAGAGTGTGCAGAGCAACAGCAGGATAATCAAGATGAAAATGATGAGCAGGAAAAGGAAGATGAAAAAGAAGGTGATGACGAAGAGAAAGATAAAGGAGAAAACGAAGAAAAGGAAGACGAAAACGAAAATAAAGACGAAAGCGACAAAGATAAAAAAGAAGGCGATGATCAAAAGGATGATCAAGGAAAGCCTAAAGATGAAAAAGATAAAAAAGATGGCAAGGAAGGTGAAAATAAAGACCAGCAAGGCAAGCCTCAGCCAAAACAAGGACAACTATCTCCACAGCAAATAAAGAATTTGTTAGAAGCCATGAATAATCAAGAACAAAAAGTTCAAGAAAAAATTAATGCTGAAAAACAAAAAGGTGCCAAAGTAAAAACTGAAAAAGACTGGTAACTTTATTAATAAGATTTTTAAAATCTGAAATGAAACTAATTAAACACATATCGATTTTATGCGTCATACTTATGACAAGTATCGCTTCAGCTCAAATTACGTTTGAAGCAAAAGTCAGTAAGAAGAAATTAGGTATAAATGAGCGATTGCGTATTGATTTTGAAATGAATAAAGATGGCGATAATTTTACGCCTCCAACCTTTAATGGCTTTACTGTAGTTGGTGGACCCAACACATCTGTGAGTCAATCTTGGTTAAACGGAAAACGTTCTTATAAAAAAACCTATAGCTATTTTCTTGCTCCTAAAAAAAGAGGGCAAATTAAAATCACACAAGCCACTATCGAAATTGATGGTGAAGTCTATAAAACACAAGTAATAGCAGTAAATGTTACTGCAGCTGTAAAACGACCTAATGATCCTGATAATGCTGAAAATGTCGCTTCTGAAAACATTCATTTGGTGGCAGAGGTTTCTAAAACAAATCCATATTTAAATGAATCCATAACAGTCGTTTACAAATTATATGTTTCACAAAATACTGGAGTAAGCAATTGGAGAGAAATTGATAATCCGAGATTTAATGATTTTTGGAGTCAGAATATTAATATCAAAGGCTTAAAAATCCAAAATGGAAGTTATAAAGGCGATGATAATTACAGATATGTTGTCCTTAGAAAAACAGTTTTGTATCCTCAAAAAACAGGAGAATTAGAAATTGAACCCCTCAGTTTAGATGTTACTGTTGAAGTACCTACTAAGCGACGTGATATTTTTGGTGGAAGATTAATGACACAAGTTAACAAACGTGTATCTGCTGGGAGTAGAAAAATTAATGTTAAGGCTTTACCAACACAAGGCAAACCAGATAATTTTTCTGGTGCAGTTGGTGATTTTAAGTTTAATGTCATCACTTCCAAATCAGAATTGAATGCTTCCGAATCTCTTCAAGCAAGAGTTGAAGTTACAGGAAAAGGAAATTTAAAATTGTTCGAATTGCCAAAGTTGAAGTTACCCAACTCACTTGAAGTGTATGAACCAGAACATAATGAAAATGTAAACACAAATCTTTCAGGAATGAATGGCTCTATTTCAGACAGCTATACAATTGTTCCACAATACAAAGGTAAATATCCAATTCCTAGTATATCCTTTTCGTATTTTAATCCAAAAACAGATACCTATAAAACAGTATCGTCTGGAGAAATTGTAATCAATGTTCTTGAAGGCCCTGTTAATACTTCAAATTCGGATAATAATATTGCTTCAGTCAACAATGGAAAACAAGATGTAGTTATAAGTGGTGATCAATTTGCATTTGTAAAAACAGATGCTAACTTAAAACCTTTAATTTCAAATAACTTCTTTAAAAGTAAAGTGTTTTGGACGTCGCTATTATTACCTTTTTTAGCCATTCCTCTAGCATTGGTTTATCGTAAGAAAAGAGAAGAGCGTAATGCAGATGTCTTTGGAAATAGAATAAGAAAAGCCGACAGACTTGCTAAGCGATATTTGAGTGAAGCTAAAAAATCACTAGGACAAAAAGAAGCATTTTATATCGCTTTAGAGAAAGCATTACACAACTATCTTAAGGCAAAACTTCATATTGAAACCAGTGATTTCAGTAAAGAAAAAATACAAACCTTGTTAACGGAACGTCAAGTCAACTCAGAAGCAATACATGAATTTATTAATATTTTGGAGCATTGTGAATTAGCAAGATATACACCAATTACTAATGTGGAAATGAAGCAAGATTATGAAAATGCTGCTTCAACAATAGCAATTATTGATAAAGAAATAAGATAGTTTACAAACTAATGAAGCCACTAATTTATATACTAACATTCTTATTAAGCACATTCGCTTTGGCTCAAAACAATGAATTGTTTGATGAGGCTAATGCCATGTATAATGATGCAAATTACAACGAAGCTCTTGAAAAGTATAAAACAATATTAGAGTCTGGAGAGCATTCTGCAGAGTTATATTTTAATATGGCTAATGCACATTATAAACTTAATCATATAGCGCCAAGTATTTATTTTTATGAAAAAGCATTACTGCTGAAGCCAAATGATAAAGACATTAAAAACAATATAGCCTTTGCAAGAAATATGACTGTTGATGCTATAGATTCAGTACCTGAAGTTGGTATTTCTAAGCTCATAAAAAATGTAACTAACATTATGAGTTTCGATAGTTGGGCTAAGGTGTCTGTTAGTTTAGTTATACTTTTCGTTATATTGTTTGTCTCTTATTATTTTACTTATTCTACAGCTAAGAAGCGATTAACTTTTGTGTCTGGAACTCTATCTTTAATGTTAGCAGTAGTTGCTTTAGGTTTTGCATTTCATAAATTTAATTTGGTTAGTGATAATCAACCAGCAATTGTGTTTGCTCAAGAAACTAAGATTAAAAGTGAGCCAAATTTAAGAAGCTCAGAAGCATTTGTACTTCATGAAGGTACTAAAGTTCAAGTTTTAGACACAGT
>NZ_JBGCCX010000011.1:0-44176 GCF_045105015.1 Psychroserpens sp. | reverse complement strand
TAATAATGAATCTAATGCTTTCTTAGCAGCTGCTTTTGTAATTCCAGCATTTTCTGCCATTCCATTGATTAAATCTGTTTTGTTCATAAAAATTAAATTTTAAATTATTAATATATAGTTGGGTTAAACATTATGTTAAATCCGTCTACAAATTTATATGTAAAATCCATCTACGCAAGTAATAGCAAGGGAAATACGGTTATTTGTTGATAACTTAACAGATTTGTTAATAAAGGATGTGCGTTTTATCGGATTTTTTGCAATATCAATGAGAATGAGGGTTTAAAGCAGTTTTGCGTTTTCTTCAAAATGATATCCATTTAGCAGAGACTTTACATCCATTTTTCGTTTGCCTGGTAACTGAATTTCTTTAATATTTATAAAGCCTTCTTTTACAGCAACTTTTAATTCATTTTTGTTAGTGACAAGAATTCCAATGTTTAAATTATGCTTATCAATTTCTTTTTCAACTTTAAATATTTTAACGCTTAAAGTTTCTTCTCCATTTTTAAGGTGAGTCCATGCTGCTGGAAAGGGATTTAAGCCTCTTATTTTATTATAAATAGCATCAATAGATAATGTCCAGTCAATTTTACAATTGTTTTTATTTAGTTTATATGCTGTTTTTAGATTTTCAGTTTTAGGTTGAATAGTAGTATTTACATTATCATTTTCAATAAGTTCAACTGTTTTTAAGACCAAGTTACTTCCAATGCACATCAGTTTATCATGAAGTGACCCTACAGTTTCATCGTCTTCAATTTTAATTTCATCCTGAAGAATCATTGCCCCTGTGTCAATTTTTTCATCTATAAAAAAAGTGGTTACACCTGTTTTTGTTTCACCATTAATTATAGCCCAGTGAATAGGAGCAGCACCTCTGTAGTTCGGTAATAGTGACGCATGCAGGTTAAAAGTACCAAGTTTCGGCATGCTCCAAACGACTTCAGGTAACATTCTAAATGCAACTATAATTTGCAAATTAGCGTTTAAGTCTCTCAGTTCCTCAAGAAAAGATTCAGCCTTTAGATTTGTAGGCTGTAATATAGGCAGCCCTTCAGATTGCGCATATTTTTTAACGGCAGATTCGTTTAGTTTTCTTCCGCGACCTGCAGGTTTATCTGGTGCAGTAATAACACCAACAATTTTGTATTGGGCATCAACTAAACTTTTTAATGAATCCACTGCAAAATCTGGTGTACCCATAAATACAATTCTTATTGTGTCTTTATTCATTGTGATACTATTTTATATGTGTTTGAGGCTGTCATTTCAATGATTTGATATTCTAATAACAGCTTTAATACTTCTAATATTTGTGTCTCTTTATAAGGCAATACTTCAGTTAGTACTCTAGAATTACATGCTTCTTCTGCTATTTTAGAAATGATGTGTTTTTGAATGATTTTTAAATCTGAAGTAGTTGTTTTATCTGAATTTGATATGCAAACAGAACATTTTCCGCAGGTTTCGTTTGAGGCTTCTCCAAAATACTTTAATAATTGTAATTGTTTACATTCTGAATCAGTTTTCACATAAGTTAATACAGCATTCACCTGAAGATGTTTTAGATTTTGTTGTTGCTTAACAATAGTTGTGATTCTATTGATGGTTTTATCGTCTTCTCTGGGCTGTAAGAATGTAATTTCAGAATCTGTGTTTGAATATTTGAAATTTACTACTTCATCTTTATCTAACTGTTCTAAAATGGCAATAATTTGTTTTTCAGACGTTGAAGTCTTTCCGGCAATAAGCGATAAATTAATTGCTAATGCATGCTCAAAAATACCACCATAAGTTCTGAGAATTGATTTTACGATAAGTTCGACATGTTTGTGTCGCTCTAAATACGAAAATAAAGCCGTA
This sequence comes from Psychroserpens sp., assembly GCF_045105015.1. GTDB lineage: Bacteria > Bacteroidota > Bacteroidia > Flavobacteriales > Flavobacteriaceae > Psychroserpens. The sequence goes on along the minus strand of NZ_JBGCCX010000011.1, from coordinate 42,310 downwards.
TTACTAATAATGAATTGTAGTGTAGTTTTATAATTAAACTGTTGTGAGAGTTTTATTATACTATTTCGATCTAAAATCTGAAGCACATTATACGTTTGAGTTGTTTTAAAATCGTAAGCTTTACAAAAATCGTTAAAGTTGAATTGATGTGATGAAAATTCACCTTCACCATAAGATATTTGAAAATAATTGCAGAGTTTTCTGTACACTGTTTTTATAAAATCTATTGAAGGTAAAGTGTTTATGAATTGGTTTTTAAGACGTTGTTCGTCAGATTTATTAGTTAATAATATAGCATAGGCATTGGCATTATTTCTGCCAGCACGTCCTGCTTCTTGATAATAGCTTTCTAAGCTTTCAGGTAGATTGATATGAAATACTGTTTTTACATCAGGTTTATCAATTCCCATACCAAAAGCAGTAGTGGCGACCATGATTTCTTTTCGATTGTTCATCCATTGGTCAAGTCGCTCTTGCTTATCTTTTGTTGGAATACCTCCATGAAAAAAAGTAACGCTAAATCCAAATTTCTCTAATTGGTCATGAATTTCTATAGACAGTTTTCTGCTTCTCACATATATAATTGAAGAACCCTTATAAGTTTTTAAAAGTCGTTGTAGATCATAAAATTTGTCTTCACTGTGTATGACATTATAAGCAATGTTTGGCCTTTTAAATGAACCTTTAAAAAGCTTTGGTGAAATAAAATCTAATTCAGAAACGATGTCTTGAATTACTTTTGGTTTAGCTGTAGCTGTTAGCGCAATTACATTTACACTGGGTTGCAATTCTCTTAGAACTCTAATTTTTTTATAAGTAGGTCTAAAGTCATTTCCCCATTGACTGATGCAATGGGCTTCATCAACAGCTATGAGATTTACATTCATTTGCTGAATACGTTGTTGTACAATGTCTTGCTGTAAACGCTCAGGAGAAAGATATAAAAACTTATAATTGCCATAAATACAATTGTTTAATAAAGTGTCAAGCTCATTGTAACTTATCCCACTAGTAATTGCCATCGCTTTAATGCCTTTGTTTTTAAGACTTTTAACCTGATCTTTCATTAAGGCTACAAGAGGAGATACTACAATACATATACCTTCTTTGATAAGCGCAGGAATTTGAAAGCAAACGGATTTGCCTCCACCTGTAGGTAATAAAACAAAGGTGTCCTGGTTGTCTAAAACCGCATTAATGATTTCTTCTTGAAGTGATCTAAAAGAGGTGTGATTCCAATAACGTTCCAGTATGTTTACAGGATGCGACATTACTACAAATGTAAAGCATCTATGATGAAATCTGCACGTTTTACTATGCTGTCAAATGGAACATCTATAAGTTCGTAGCCAAATCCTTCATAAGTGTCTAATAAAGCATGATGAATTTCAACGGCCTGATCAAAGTTTTCGTAACGCTCGCTATCACTAACAAAAATTTCTTGCCAAGGCGCTAACACAAATACTTTGTCGTAAACATGAGTGTCACAAACCTCAGTAAAATGTTTCGGATATTTACTTTTTGCATAGTCCATATATGCTACAACATCAGGCAAGCCTCTATCTAAAAACACTAGATTTTTATTAGTGTTATTAGCGTCTATATATTGTTCGGTTCTCGCCTTTAAAAGTAATTCACTGAAGAGTAGTGGTTTGGTTAAAAATAATTGGTCAATACCTTCTTTTCTAGCATCAAGAGTAACTTGTCTTGAGATTTCTTCAAAGCAAGTATAGCCTCGTTTTATAAGTTCATTTATAATTGATGATTTTCCAGTTCCTGGTCCACCAGTAATAACGATTTTACGTGTATTCAAATTGGCAAGGTTTTGGTTGTAAAATTAACAATTAATTATGCAAAGCAAAATGTAACTATAATGTATCTTTGCTTTCGAAGAAGAAATATTATGAGTTCAAATAAAAAAACAGAAGAATTTTACAAAAAACTAAGAATTCAGCTTTATGAAACAACAAGCTGGCCTTCCGAATATTTATACAAATTTATTGTACCAACAGACCAAAAAAAGATACTTCAAATAGAAGACTTATTTAATAATCTGGGTGCAGTTATTACGACTAAAGAGTCTGGCAAAGGTACTTATACGAGTGTTTCAGTAAATGTCAATATGAAAGATCCTGATGCTGTGATATCTAAATATATAGAAGTTGCTGAGAAAGTAGAAGGTGTTATTTCACTTTAATTTTTAAATTGATAACTATTTTTTGTATTTTGCACCATATGCAGAAGTACTTCATGCATGATTTACAAATACTACACAAATATATATTTTGATTGACGATATAGAATACAACACAGAGCGTGAACATTTGATTATTCCAGAGTATGGAAGACATCTACAGAAGATGGTTAATTACGCTAAAGGATTACCTACTAAAGAAGAAAGAAATAAAGTTGCAAAATCTATCATAAATGTGATGGGGAATTTACAACCTCATTTAAGAGATGTGCCTGATTTTCAACATAAACTTTGGGATCAGCTTTTTATAATTGCTAACTTTGAGTTAGATGCAGATTCTCCATACCCAACTACTTCTAAAGAGGAGTTAAACGAAAAACCAGAACCTTTAAGATACCCTCAAAATCATCCAAAATATCGTTTCTATGGAAACAATATTAAAACTATGATCGATGTCGCTAACACATGGGAAGATGGTGATTTAAAAGAGGCTTTAGTATATACGATTGCGAATCATATGAAAAAGTGTTTTTTAAATTGGAACAAAGATACTGTAGAAGATTATGTGATTTTTAATCATTTATATGAATTGTCTGGTGGGAAAATCAATTTAAAAGAAGGTGCGGAAGATTTATCAGATTCTACAAGTTTGATGAGAAATAAAAAGAAATATTCTAATAATAAGAAATCTCATCACAAAAAAAATAATTCTAACCGAAATAGAAAACGTTACTAACACCTAGTACATGTCAACATTTATTATCGAAGGAGGTCACCAATTAAAAGGTAAAATTCAACCTCAAGGAGCCAAAAATGAAGCTTTGCAAATTTTATGTGCAGTGCTTTTAACTGATGAAGAAATTAGAATCGATAATATTCCAGATATTATTGATGTTAATAAATTAATTGCCCTATTAAAAAAACTTGGCGTAAAAATAAATAAAGTAGGTAAAGGATCTTATACATTTCAAGCTGATGAGGTTAATCTGAAATATTTAGAATCTGCTGAATTCAAAGAAGACGGTAAAGGACTAAGAGGTTCTATTATGATTGTCGGACCACTATTAGGTCGTTTTGGTAAAGGGTATATTCCTAAACCTGGAGGTGATAAGATTGGTCGCCGTAGATTAGACACTCACTTTGAAGGGTTTATTAATTTAGGTGCAAAGTTTAGGTATAATAGAGACGATTTGTTTTATGGTGTTGAAGCTGATAAACTTACAGGAGCATACATGCTTCTTGATGAGGCCTCAGTTACAGGAACAGCTAATATTGTCATGGCTGCAGTTTTAGCTGAAGGAACAACAACAATCTATAATGCGGCTTGCGAACCTTACTTACAGCAATTATGTAAGATGTTAAATAGGATGGGAGCTAAGATAAGTGGAGTAGGTTCTAACATGCTTATTATTGAAGGGGTAAAAGCATTGGGAGGAACTGAACACAGAATGCTTCCAGATATGATTGAGATAGGAAGTTGGATTGGTTTGGCTGCAATGACTAAAAGTGAATTAACAATTACCAATGTTAGTTGGGATGATCTTGGTCAGATACCAAATGTATTCAGAAAAATAGGGATCAATATTGAGCGCCTTGGCGATGATATTCATATTCCAGCACACATTAATGGTTATGAAGTACAAAGCTATATTGACGGTTCTATTCTAACAGTATCAGACGCGCCTTGGCCTGGATTTACACCTGATTTGTTAAGTATTATTTTAACGGTATTAACTCAAGCTAGAGGAAGTGCTGTTGTGCATCAAAAAATGTTTGAAAGTCGTTTGTTCTTTGTTGATAAGCTAATTGATATGGGCGCAAAAATTATTCTTTGTGATCCACATAGAGCTACTATTATTGGACATGATTTTAAATCACAATTGAAGGCTACTACAATGACTTCACCAGATATTAGAGCTGGTGTTTCTCTTTTAATTGCAGCGTTATCAGCTAAAGGCACGTCTACAATTCATAATATTGAACAAATAGATCGTGGTTACGAGAATATTGATGAACGTCTAAGAGCTATTGGAGCAAAAATTACTAGAGTAGAAGGTAATTAATATAGAAACTAAATATAAAAAAGCCTCATTAAATAAATGAGGCTTTTTTATGCTTATTAATTATTTGGCATTGTATAGAAATATTGCTCACTAGCAATATTACCATCTTGTACTTCATATACGCATACTTCCTCCATTTGCTGACGTCCACTTTCTTTAAAAGTGCAATCAAATCCCATTTTAGCAGTAAAAAAGTTTCCAGCGACAACAGGATCACTTATAGAACTTGCATGAAAATCATCAACACTATCCATCCATGCTTTACTTTTATTCCAAACGTTTTGTTTTCCTGTGATTAATTCTCCTGGTGTTCCAGGCATTTCTTTACTAACTACATTTTCAGAATATAGTTCATTAATGCAGTCTAGGTTTTTACCTTCTCTGCACATTTCTGCCCATTTTTGAGCAACATCTTTAGTATTCATTTTAATTAATTTTTAGATTGTTTCTAAAATTAATCAAAAACGATTAAGAACTATATAAAAGTAATGTTAATCTTAGTCTAGTTTAAAGCCTCTTTGTAAGTTTTTAAGCAGCGTTCTCTGGCTTCTTTATGATCTACTATAGGTTGAGAATAGGTGAGTTCTTGATATTCTGGAACCCATTTTTTGATATACTCATGGTTTTTGTCAAACTTTTGTATTTGTGAAGTAGGATTAAAAATTCTAAAATAAGGAGCAGCGTCAACACCAGATCCAGCTACCCATTGCCAATTCCCAACATTACTTGACATTTCATAGTCATGTAGTTTTTCTGCAAAATAAGCTTCGCCCCAACGCCAATCAATTAATAAATGTTTGCACAAAAAGCTTCCAACGAGCATACGAACTCTATTATGCATAAATCCAGTTTTATTTAATTCACGCATACCTGCATCAACTAAGGGATAGCCTGTGTTGCCTTCACACCATATTTTGAATTCTTTTTCATTATTTCTCCACTCAATTCTATCGTATTTCGATTTGAATGATGTATCCTTTGTATGCGGGAAATGCCATAATATTTGCATGAAAAACTCTCTCCAAATCAATTCTTGCCAAAAGATTTCATTGTCTTCTGCAATTGCTTTTTTTACCATTTTACGGACACTTACTGTACCAAAGCGAAGATGAGGTCCTAGTTTTGATGTTGAATCCTTTGCTGGGAAATTTCTTGTTTCTTCATACTCCTGAATGAGTGTTGGTGTGATTGTAAAATCTGCAATTTTTTGAGTTGATTTTTTAAATCCGAGATCACTTAAACTTAAATTTGGAAGCCTAGAATGTTTTACTAGATTATCAAAATAGTTTTCTGCATCATAATTTTTTAACTCATAATTTTTGAAAGTTTCTTTCCAAACTTTCATATATGGTGTATAAACGACATACGGATTTCCATCTTTTTTTACTACTTCATCTTTTTCAAAAACAACTTGGTCTTTATACGTTTTAAATTTGATATTATGTTTTGATAATAATGTTTTTATCTCAGAATCACGCTCTGTTGCATATGGTTCATAATCATGATTAGTAAAGACTGTTTTAATAGCATACTGATCAATTAATTGTTTATAAATATCAATAGGTTTCCCATGAAACATCGCTAAGCTACTACCATACTCATTCTGTAAAGTCTCTCTCATGTTTTGAAGCGTATCATAGATAAACGTCACTCGAGCATCATCTTCGGGTAGTTTGTCTAATATTTCAGAATCAAAAATAAATATTGGTAATACTGGATGGTTACTTTTAAGCGCCTCAAAAAAACCTACATTATCATCTAAGCGAAGGTCTCTTCTAAACCAAAAAATATTCAGAGATTGTTTCATTAAAGTAGTATGTATTTATTTTTGGTAAGTTCCGAATAATTCTTCCAATTTCTTAGTTCTATAATTGAATATTTCTTCGAGTTTAGGTTTTACTATGAATGGATGAACTAGCCGACCAATAAATCCAAATGGTACTTTGTAGTCAATTATGTCTTCCATTTCAACACCTCCATCAATGGCTTTTATGAAATGCTTGTGATGCCATAGTGCATAAGGACCAAAACGTTGTTCGTCAACAAAATATTTTTTATCAATGCTGTGTGTGATTTCAGTTACCCACTTAGTTTTTATGCCTAAAACAGGAGTGACAATATATTGAATAATTTGTCCAGCAAACATTGGTCTGTCTGCTCCAGAAAGGATGTTAAATCCCATATAATCCGGTGTAATTGTTTTAAGATTTTTAGGGTCAGATAAAAAATCCCAAGCAGTATCGATTGAAATTGGTAAATTTTGCTTTTTGTGTAATCGGTAAATCTTCATATCAATTATGTAGTAAGATGTATAAATTAAGTGATGTGGCAATACATAGCCAGAGCGCATATGGTAAAATTAATATAGATTTCAACTTTAAGTCTTTGGCATATGTAAATAAGAACGCAAACACTATTATAGTTAACAAAATGATATTAATTAGACCAATATCAACGAGTTTTTGGTTGAAAAAAAACAGATTCCAGCTCACGTTCAATATAAATTGAATTGCAAATAATAGGATGGTTTTGTTCGTCCATTTATTTAAGTAAAGAAATGCCATATAAATAGAAAAGCAAATCATTATGGTTGTCCATGCTGCTCCAAATACCCATCCATCTGGAGTCCAAGGCGCTTTTTCTAATTGTAAATACCAATCGCCTTTCGGTCCTTCAGCCATAAAAGTGGAACCGATAGCTAGAGCAGCAAAATTTATGATTAGAAATGCTATAAACGGCTTAATGAATTTCATTAAATTTGATTTACAAGGTCTTCAATTCGTTTTTGAAGATTTGTTGCTTCAGCAAATTTCTTATCACTTTCAGCTCTATTTGTAGCTGATAAAGTGTGCCATTCATTCATTAGCTTTTCGTATCTTTTTTGAAGTTTATCAACTTCAGATTTCTTTTTGAAAAATTTAAACATTTATTTTCTATTTTAAGTGTTTTGTGATTTTTGAACTTGTTGGACTGGTCATCGAAAAATAATAATCGATGAATTCTCCATTAGGGCCAATAAGATATTTTTGAAAATTCCATTTTATTTTAGAATTTTTAATACCATTCTTTTGTTTCTGAGTTAGCCATTGATATAAGGGATGCTGGTTATTTCCTTTAACATCAATTTTTTCAGTTATGGGGAAAGTTACACCATAATTAACTTCACAAAATGATTCAATTTCATTTGCATTACCAGGCTCTTGTTTTCCAAATTGATTACATGGTACTCCAACTATAACGAGGTTGTCATTATTGGCATCATATAGTTTTTGTAGGTCTTTATATTGAGGTGTGAATCCACATTTTGAAGCGACATTAACAAAAAGGATGTACTTTCCTTTATAATTTGAAAGTTGTATCGGCTTTCCATTTAATCCTAGAATTGAAATATCATAAATTGAAGACTCTTCAATTTCTTTTGTAGGATTAGATTTAGAGAATAATGTTGCCATAAAGATTTTTATTGGATTCATGTTATATTTTGAAACTGACGATTCCACAATCCATTTCAAATACTTGACCTGAAATTGCATTTGATTTGTCTGATAATAAAAAATCAGCCATTCCAGCTACATCCTGTGGTTCTAAGAACTTTTTCATTGGATGACGTTCTTTAATGTTGTCAATCATTTTATCGTTTCGCAAAAGTTTTGATGCAAGTTCTGTGTTAGTCACTGTTGGTGCAATGGCATTGATTCTAATTGAAGTTGCTAGTTCAGCACCTAGAGATTTAACTAAACCTTCAACACCTGATTTCGCTGCTGCTATGCTAGCGTGAAAAGGCATTCCAAGTTTTGCTGCAACAGTACTAAAGAGAACTACTGAAGGATTATGACTTGCCTTGATTGTATTCAAATACTTTTGAATCACTTTAACAGCACCAATAACATTAATTTCATAATCTGATCTGAAATCGTCTAACTTATAACGTTGAATTGGTTTGAGATTGATACTTCCAGGACAATAGACTAAACCATCAGCTACGTCTAAGTCTGGTAGTTCGTCTTTCAGAACATCACAATCATAATGAACTAAGTTTTCATGAGTTAATTCAGGTTTAGTTCTGCTAATATTTATAACCTTGTGGTTATCAAGTAAAAGGTTTACTATGGCATTTCCAATACCTCGGCTTCCACCTATGACGATATATGTTTTCATTCTAATTTATTGAAATTAACGAGCGCAGTTAAGTGTTATAATGCTACGCTCGTTTGAATGTTAAGATAGTATTTAAGCTGTTAAAGGCGCTCCTTTTAATCGTTTTTCAACTTTTCTTTTGATTACAGTTAAGCGCTTCATGATGTCCATAATTTTTTGATCTTTCTGCTCTTTATAGATTTGATTTAAATCTAGTATCAAAGCTTTTGCTTCTCTTGAAATTTTAACACGATCACTTGTTGATAATGATCTCATTTTTCTTTGCTCAAATTCTAAGGCTCTGTTTATTAATTCCATAATCTTAATTATTTATATAGTTGTGTAATTCTGTTATTTTTTCTGCTTTGTTAAATTGACCACCATAATATGTAGTAACTGTTGCTGATGTATCATCTTTAATTCCTCTAGACGAAACGCACAAATGTTTAGCATCTATAATAACAGCTACATCTTCAGTTTCCAATATTGCTTTTAATTCTTCTGCAATTTGATTTGTAAGACGTTCTTGTACTTGAGGACGTTTGGCATAATATTGCACTATTCTGTTAAGTTTTGAAAGTCCAATAACTTTTCCTGAGGAAATATAAGCTACATGAGCTTTTCCAATAATAGGAACGAAATGATGTTCACAATTGGAGTAGAATGTAATGTTTTTCTCTACAAGCATTTGATTGTATTGATACTTATTATCAAAAAGAGCAACCTTGGGCTTGTTTTCTGGATTTAAACCAGAAAATATTTCATCAATATACATTTTAGCTACACGCTTAGGTGTACCTTGAAGTGAATCATCTGTAAGGTCTAATCCCATAACATCCATGATTTCTTCAAATAGAATGGCGATACGTTGTTTTTTTTCGTCATCACTCAATTTAAAAGCATCTTTTTTCATTGGTGTTTCTAAACCAGTAAAAAGATGATCGTCACCGATTTCAGAATTAGAAAAACCATTTAATTGGTGACCATTTGTTTTTACTTTTAAAATATTTGTACTCATATTGTATCTTTTTTATGTGCTGTCCTTAGGAACTCATCTCTTTAGTCAAAGCACGTTATCGTTTTGAAATTGAGTTATGTGTAATTTGTTTTTGTCTAGAACATTTAAATCGACCTTCTGAAAAGACTCTAAGCTTTTCATGTTTTGTTTTTCGACCTTGAACTCGTTTGCGCCACATTCTGAAACTTTTAGGTTTCATCTCTTTGCGCATAAGGTCTATGACTTCTTGTTCTCTTAATCCAAATTGGAATTTAATAGCTTCAAAGGTTGTTCTGTCTTCCCAAGCCATTTCTATTATTCTATCTGTCGCTCTTGTATCTAGTATCATTACTAAAACTGAAATTTAAATTGTTCATCATAACTAACTTTCGCATTTAAAAGCTTATCCAAAAATGATTTGTTCTCTTTAAATGTTTTGTTATTTCTGAAATGAATAAACTTTCCTTGTGCATGAATACTTGCGCCATTTGTTTTGTAAATTACTAATTGATAATAAGGGATAACCCAAGAGTAATTTTTTAATCCTTTATTAATGTAAATAATAATACCATCTGTACGCATTTCAATATTTGCATAATTAATGTCAGATACTTTATTTAGGTATTGTTTCATGTTCGGACTAACGTCTTCAATTATCATTCGTTTTGATCCAATACCACCCATTTTGATAGAATCAAAAAATGAATATTTACCACCAATCAAATCTTTAATGATCTGTTTGTGCTCTTTGTTGGGATGTGTAGAATCTAAAATCAAACTTATATTTTTTTGAATTACTCAAATTTACAAAATGTTTAATGTTTTATATATAACATTAAACAAAAATTAACATATCACTATTGATTTAATTTATTATGACAATAAGTAGTTGATAATTACGTATTTAAAATCTTGTTTATTTGTTTCGAAGCGTATGTTTTTTTAATATCCTATTACTTTCAGTACGCACAAGTGTGTTTTTTCTTAAGTTCCATAAGGTGTCTGAAGCTTTTTTACGTGTTTGTTCTGAGTCAATGATTGGATTTGGATAATCTTCTCCTAAGTGAAAGTTATAAAGCTGTTGTTCCATTTGGGTCATAAGATATGGCTCATGAGCAAATGGTGTCTCTAAGTTTTTTAATTCTGGAACCCATTTTTTTATAAAATTAGCTTCAGGATCATGTTCTAGTCCGTTTTTGATTGGATTATATATTCTTAACATATTTGTGCCAGTTTCTCCAGCTTGCATTTGAAGTTGCGGGAAGTGTATGCCCGGTTCAAAATCTAAAAACATCCTTGATAAATGTTGAGAACATTCTTGCCATGGTTGCCATAAGTTGTGCGTGAAAAATGAAACGACTAAGGCACGCATTCTAAAATTTAAATATCCAGTTTCATTTAGGCAACGCATGCAAGCATCAATTAAGGGAAAACCTGTCTGACCAGATTTCCAAGCGTCTTGATATTGTTTTGAAATGTCTTTTTTTAATTTGTGAAAGCCTTTATTTATACTTTCTTCTTGCATTGTGTGCTCCATTTCAAATTTTTGAATAAAATGTGCTTGCCATCTTAAACGAGACATAAAAGCTTCTAGAGGTTTTTTGTGTTTTGAAGTTTGCTTTAAAATGTACGCTTTTCTATATACTTCTCTTATAGATAAATTCCCCCAAGCTATATATGGTGATAATCTACTACATCCTTTGCGCGCTAATTCTGGTTTCGAAATGTGAAACATATAGTTTTCATAGCGTTTGTTTAGAAATGTATTTAAATATCTTAACCCAGTAGTGCGTCCACCTTTTTGGAATGGTGATTCTTTTGGAGTTGATAAGGATGGGACAGATAATACTTTTTCAAGATTTTCAATTTCATCTATGCTTAATAATTGATTTTTGGAAGGGGTAAACGGTAGTGGTTCTTTTTCAAAATATGTATTGCATAATTCTGTCCATTTATCACGATTTTTTAAACCTCTTTGTACACCATTATTAATGTTTTCATGCCATTTGATTAAATTATTTTTACAATAACGTTTAAATGCTTTGTCACGATTGTAGGTTACAAGAATTCCAGTTTCTTGATGTGAATAGATATCTCTTACAGTATAAAACTCAATAAGTTTATTTACAACAGAAATCATATCGGCTTCAACTGAAAGAATTTTGGAATTGAGAGGTTTTAATCTCTCATTTAAATCACGAATAGATTCTTTAATGAAGTTCCAATGACGCTCGCTATAATGATTGTCTTCTAATAAAATGGTTTCAAAAACATAAAGTAATAGTGTTTGTTTACCAGACGCAATTGAGTTAAAAATAGCTTCATTGTCTTCTAAACGCAGATCACGTTTAAGCCATACCAAATTTATTTTTGGGCCATTAATAATCATCTTGATTTAAAATAATATGTTTTGCTTTTTCTTTTATCTTTTGAAGATCTTGCTTATCCATTTTATCTAGTAAGCTATACATCATCTTCATTCTAAAATTGTTGCCAAGTTGCTCACGCTTATCATCAAGGAAATTCCAATACAAACTATTAAATGGACAGGCATTTTCTTCAACTTTATTTTTGTGATTGTAATGACAACTACTACAGTAATTACTCATTTTGTTAATGTAAGAACCGGAGGATACATAAGGTTTCGTGGCTATTTTTCCTCCGTCAGCAAATTGACTCATACCACGTGTATTAGTAAGCTGAACCCATTCAATAGCATCTACGTAGATCCCTAAATACCAATCATCAACCTCGCCTGGATTGGTTTGTGTTAACAACGCATAATTGCCTGTAATCATCAAACGTTGAATGTGATGAGCATATCCATTATCAAGAGAATTATTAATGGCATGTTTTAAGCAATTCATTTTAGTGTCTCCAGTCCAGAAAAAATCAGGTAATTTGTTTGTATTATCTAATTCATTTAAATTTTTATAATTAGGCATAAATGCCCAATACATACCTCTCATGTATTCACGCCAGCCAATGATTTGTCTTATAAAACCTTCAACTTGAGATATATTAATGTCTTCGATATGTTTTCTGTAATAATTCATTACAGATATTACGATATCTTTTGGGGAAATCAGTTTTAGATTCATAGCAAATGATAGCCGCGAATGAAATAAGTATTCTTCATCTGTATGCATGGCATCTTGGTAAGTTCCAAAATGAATGAGTAATTCTTCGCAAAAATATTTAAGCTGATCTATTGCTTGTGCTCTTGTTATTGGGTAGTTGAATGTGTCGTTTTTAAACTTTCCGAAAGTTATAATCTTTGCTTTTTTAATATCTGAAACAACCTCTTTTACGTTGTTGTTAAACCATTTATAAGATGGGATTTTAACTTCGCCTTTCCATTTATTACGATTGCTTTTGTCGTAATTCCATTTGCCACCTTCTGGTTGACCAGCTATCATTAGAATATCATGTTTCTTGCGCATATCGCGATAGAAGTTTTCCATGAGGTATTGTTTTTTTCCTTCAAAGAAATCAGCGAGGTCGTTTCGGTTGGTGTAAAAATGTTCTGCAGAATTAGAAGTATAAGAGATGTGTAATTGGTCTGTAAATGTATGGAGCTGCTTGTCTAATCGATATTCATCTGGAAGAATGAATTCAAAATGTTCAATATTAAAATCTTGTATGAGTTGATTGAGGTTGTCTAATAAATTTTGTTTGTTATTTGAATCATTTATTTTGTAATAAACAACATGATGTCCATTTGATTTAAGAACTTCAGCAAACTGGCGCATGGCAGCAAAAAAACCAATAACTTTTTGTACATGATGTTTCACATAGTCAGTTTCTTGGCGCATTTCAAATAAACAATACACAATGGAATCATCACTCTTTTTAAACCAGGAGTGCTTTATGTTTAATTGGTCGCCAAGTATGAGTCGTAATGTTTTCATCTAAAATAAAACCTGTTGTAGCCAAATGTTTTGATACTTACCATTTGGATCGTAACGTTCAGCTTGAAGATCAACATTAAACTTTCGGTCTCTAGGATCATTGCCTACTCCAGCAACATACATCCAATTTCCATAGTTGCTGTGCACATCGTAATCGATAAGTAGGGATTCAAAATAGGCAGCACCAATTCTCCAATCTAAAAGTAATTCTTTCGAGAAAAAAGACGCTACATTTTGTCGTCCACGATTACTCATCCAGCCTGTTTTTTTGAGTTCTATCATATTCGCATTTACAAAAGATGAACGCGTCTCTCCATTAATCCATTTGTTAACTAAATATTTGTCTGTTTGCCATTGGTAGTCTTTTTTTAGAATGCCTCCAATTTTGAATATATTGTTTTGATGTTTTAGTGATATGTATTTAAAATAGTCTCTCCATATTAATTCGAAGATGAGCCAATAGGTAGACTGATTTTTAAAATGTTCTTTTTCAAAGGTTTTAACTGCCCAATAGATTGTTCTTGCAGAAATACTTCCGTTAGCTAGCCATGGTGAAAATTTAGAACTGAAATCTGTGCCAACTAAGCCATTTCTTGTTTTCTTGTAGAACCCTAATTTTTTGGTTTCAAAAAAATAATTATGCAATCTTTTTGAAGCATTAGATTCTCCACCTTTAAATGGAAATGCTGAGTTTGGATGTGTTTCAAAGTCATCAAAACCTAAATCTTTGAGATTGGGAATTGTGGACTCATTAATAATGTCTTTTATAGGTTCAGCTTTAGTATTCTCTATTGAAAAACGGACGCGACTGTATGTCTCAACTTTTTTTCTAAATTCTGTAAATACTTTAGGAATTGCAGGAAATCCCATTGAGATATCCGCAGGGTGGAATAAAAATTGGTCAAAGGTTTCAAAATAATTTATACTTTGAGGTAAATTCTTTTGAACGTTTTCAAAAGTAGTTATTTCTTCACTAGTCCATTCTTTTTGAACATATATTGAAGAAATGTCAAACTTTTTAACAAGTGTGTTTAATGTACTTTCAGGATAATCTATTGCGACAAACAATTCAATATTTAAAGCCTTTAAGTTTTGTTTTAAATCTTTAATCGTTTCAATAAGAAATTGTGTTCTAAATTGTTCAGTTTTTTTAAAACCAAACGGATTGGTTTCAAAATGTCTTGGGTCAAAACAATAACAAGCAATCACAGATTTGTGATTTTTAATTGCATTCTGCAATACACTATTGTCCTGTGTTCTTAAGTCGCTTCTAAACCAAACTAATCCTATTTCTTTTTTTGTCGTCTGCATCTTTCACTACAATATTTTACATGTTCCCAATTCTTTTCCCATTTTTTTCGCCAGGTATATGGAAATCCACAAGTATGACAAATTTTTGTTGGTAGATGTTCTTTTTTAAGTTTATACATCTACTAGTTTATTTATCATTCCATTGAAAATAATTCCATGGAATGGTAAAACACTATACCAATATAATCTACCCCAAAGGCCACGAGGTCTGAATGTAGCTGTCTGTTTTAGAAATCCATCTTCAATTTTAAATTCCAGCCAAGCTTCACCAGGTAGTCTCATTTCTGCATATAGCAATAATTTTTGTTGATTTTTGTCTGCAAAAATGACGCGCCAAAAATCTAAGGCATCACCAGCATCTAAATCAGTAGGACTTGTTCTTCCTCGTCTTAAACCAATCCCACCAAAAAGCTTATCTAAATACCCTCTAATTTTCCATAGAAAAGTACCGTAGTACCATCCGTTGGTTCCACCAATACTCCAGATTTTGTCTACTGTCTTTTTGTCGTTTATAACTTTACGTTCTTTATAATCCTTAAAGCATCCAAATTTCGGAACATTGATGTATTTATGAAGATTGTTTCTAAGTCGACCACTACTAATCATTGAATCTTTCCAACTTGAAACAATACTATTTTGTTCTATTTTTTCAAAAGCTAATTCCACTGCTTTTTTATAAGTCATTGGACTAACTTTTAGTAATTTATTGATATCACTAGGTTTACCAATAATTTGAACTCCCATGCTGTCAACCAAAGAAGTTGCGAGTTTATATGAAGTAGATGTCACAAAATAAAGCCAGTAAGAAGATAACTTTGGTGTCATAACTGGTACTGTTAAAATGTAACGCTTTAATCCTCTAACTTTGGCAAACTGTAAAAGCATTTCTTTGTAGGTTAAAATTTCAGGACCGAAAACATCATAAGTTTTATTGAAAGTCTCTTTTCTATCGAAGCTTCTGTGCAAAAAAGCTAAAACATCTCTAACAGAAAGAGGTTGTGTCTTTGTGTTTAACCATTTAGGAGCAATCATAAATGGTAGTTTTTCAACTAAATCTCTAATAATTTCAAAAGACGAACTACCGGATCCGACTATGATTCCAGCTTTGAAAATAGTTAAAGCATAAGCATCAGATTTTAATTGGTCTTCGACATTTTTTCTAGATTGCAAATGCTTTGACAATTCATCTTCATTTGTAATGCCACTTAAATAAATAACTTGTCTAGTGTTAGTTGTTTGAATATAATTCTTAAAGTTTATAGCACATTGTTCTTCAAGAGCCTCAAAATCTTTTGAGGTATTAGACATTGAGTGTATTAGATAATACACAACATCAATATCTTTTGGAATATTGTTTAAAGTTTCTGGTTTTAGAAAGTCTGCTTCAATAACATCGATAAAGTCATCTTCAATATAAGTTTTATCAGCGCGAAGTTTATCACGAACAGCACAAACTACATGATGTCCATCATTAGCAAGTAATGGAATTAGTCGTTTTCCAATATAACCTGTTGCACCTGTTACTAAAACTTTCATATTATAATTTTTAGACTTCAGTTGTTTATTTGGGTCTTTGATAACCAAAACGTGTTTTCAGTTTTGGAATTGCATAGCCATCTAATCCATTAATTGTAGCAATTCTCGCTTTAGATAAATTTATAAACCCGTCTTCTTCAATTAAAGCTTCTTGAATATGTAGTCCAACAATTTTTCCGATAACTAAAATGGTATTGTTAGCTTTTATTTCATATTCTTCAACATATTTCATAGCCAATTGTAAGGGCGCTTTTTTTACAAATGGTGCTTTAAAATCATTCTTATACTCTGGAGCCAAATTGGTTTTGTCAAACTCTGATACCGTTGCATCGTATTTTGCTGATGTATGGTGTGCATCTTTTAAAATACTTTCGTGTATATGATTCACAGTATAATATCCTGTTGCTTTTATATTTTCGTATGTATTACGTAATACTGTAGTAGGTCTTAAAAAAAAACCTAGCATTGGTGGATTTGAACCAATATGAGTTATAGAACTGAAAACGGCTACATTTTCACTCCCATCTTTGGAAGTAGTCCCAATAAGATTTGCAGACTTGTAACCTGAACAACTATTTATTAGATTTATTCGAAATAAGTGATGAAAGTTGTCAATATCTTCATTGGTAAAATATTTCATTTTAAGGTTTGAAAATTATTGATGGAAATGTGTTTGGCTTTTAGGTCGAACATTAAATTATATAAACCAAAGAATGTCCTATTCATATAAATAAAATGCTTTGAGCCTCTATTACCATTCATTTTACGGAGTTCTGTATTTTTTGAATACTTTTCACCTAAAGCAGCAATTTTACCAAAGAAAGATTCGTCTGAAAAATCGAAAGTTTCTGATTGAAAAGGCTGCGTGAATAAACTTAACATTTCGTGGAACATCTCTGTGAAGAACACAATTTCTTCTTTAGAATCGTCTTCCCTAAGAATTTCAAGTTCATATAATTTGTTTGTGAAATATTTCATGTTAGAAATATTTTCTTCTTGTGCTAATTCAAAATACGGAATGTAAAATTCTTCTGGAATAGTTTTCATACAACCAAAATCTAGCGCAATAAGCTCACCTTTATTAGATATTAAAAAATTTCCAGGATGTGGATCTGCATGCACTTTTTTCAATTTATGAATTTGATACATGTAGAAATCCCATAAGGCTTGACCAACACGGTTAGCTGCGTCTTGATTTTTATTGTGTGAAGCAAATTCAGATAAATGTTCTCCTTGCATGAAATCCATTGTTATGATGCGCTCATTAGAGAGGTCTTCATAATAATTTGGAAACTTTAGGTTTTCTATATGTTTACAAGCTTCTGATATTTCTTTACTTTGTTGTACCTCTAAAATATAATCAGTTTCTTCAACAAGCTTATTTTCAACTTCTTTAAAATATTTATCAGAACCTTTTCCCTTAATATTGAACATACTCATTGCAATAGGTTTAACCATTGCAAGATCTGTTGCGATACTTTCTGCAACGCCTGGATATTGAATTTTCACAGCAAGTTTTTTCCCATCCTTTGTTGCCACATGGACTTGTCCAATACTGGCAGCATTTACTGACGTTGCATTAAAAGTATCATAGAGTTCATTTGGTAGTTTACCAAAATAAGTTTTAAATGTTTTTATAACTAGAGGCGGAGATAAAGGAGGCACAGAGAACTGAGCTAATGAAAATTTTTCAACATATGCTTGTGGCATAATGCTTTTTTCCATGCTTAACATTTGTGCAACTTTCAAGGCACTACCTTTAAGTTGTTTTAAACCATCATATATATCTGATGCGTTGTTTTCGTTTAAACGCTCTTTTGCTTCAATTTCAGTCTTTGTTAATTTATCCCCATAATATTTAAGATAATTTACACCAACTTTTGCACCTGTTGAAACAAGCTTAGAAGCGCGACGAATTTTAGAAGTAGGTATGTTGTCAATGGTTTTCATATGTAACTATTAATTCATGTGAATTTTTTCTTTGTAGAGGAACTTTCCTAAATCAATTAGACTTTTTACTGGAGCTATATCCAAAACATCAAAAGTTGTATTTACAGATTTTTCGATGAATATATCTGTCTTTTCAAAACTAGACGAAGTATCGTCAATCCAAAATTTCATGGTCAACAAAAGTTGTAACCAAGCCGTCTCTTTTAAACCTCTACGTTGAATTTTATCGATTTGTTCTTGTTTGATTTCGATAAGTTCTATGCCAATGTTGTCAATGTAGTTTGTAAATACATGTTTTAATTCTGAAAGGGCTTTGTAGCTTTTCAAGCTATTTTTATGATTGTTAAGTGCATAAATAACATAGCTTCTATTAGCAGAAAGGTTTTCAAAAAAAGTGAAATAAAAACTTAATAATTTGTTTCGAGCATCAAATGATTGATAATCTTCACTTTTTGATAGAGCTTTGTGTGTATTGTCGAAAAAAGCTTTAAAAACTTGTTTTTCTAAAGTCTCAAAAGAACCAAAAAATTCATAAAATTTAGATTCTTCCATATTATTTGCTTTGGCAAATAAATAAACATTTTTAGGTTGATGGTTGTGTTCTAAAACATAATCCATGTAAAATCCTATAATATCGTTGCTTGTTAAATTTTTCTTTTTAGCCATCATTTCCCAATTATGATGTAAAGATACAAAATGTTTAATTATTTTCAATATAAGTTAAACAAAACTTTAACAAACAAAAATGTTAGAAAAGAATTTTAACTAGCAACAATTATCATCTTTAACCAAATTGCAGCTAATAACAGCAAAGAATGCACCAATAAAAGGTGCGCTTAAATAGAGCCATAAGTGTTGTAGATTACCAGAAATAATAGCTGGTGCTAATGACCTGATAGGATTCATAGATGCTTTAGTCATCGGACCTGCAAACATGGCTTCTAGTAAAATAATACTTCCAACGGCAATAGCTGCCATCGTTCCAATTTCTTTACTTCCAGTTGAAACATTAATTATGACGACCATCAAAAAGAAGGTGAGAATTAGTTCTAAAACAAATGCTTTGTAGGGTTCAAAACCATTTGCAGGAAAAGTACTTCCTAAAGTCTCACTTTCAGGAAATAAAAACCACAGTAAAAAGCATGCTAAAAAGGCTCCAATTGCTTGAGCGGTAATATATTTAGGAACTTCTTTCCATTCGAATTTTTTTGTCAAAGCAAAGCCAAAAGTAACCGCTGGATTAAAATGTGCTCCAGAAATTTCACCAAACGCATAAATCATGCACATTACAACTAATCCCCAAGTAATTGCTACTCCAACATGAGATATACTGCCATCTGTAATTTCATTGATTGTCATAGCGCCACAACCACAGAAAATCATTGTAAATGTTCCGATAAGTTCAGCGATATATTTTTTCATCAAGATCTAATATGTTTTAATTTATAGTTTTATTAACATCCAAAGGCTGAGTTCCTTTGTAAATTTACGCAAGTTTAAAACTAATCATTAAATATAACACAATGAAAAAATTATTACTTGTATTTGCTGTTTTTGCAATGGCATTCAATACTAACGCACAAATTGAAACACCACAACCTAGTCCTTTTTCAAAGGTAGAGCAAAAAGTGGGATTAACAGATGTTACAATTGAATATTCTCGCCCAGGAGTTAAAGGAAGAACTATATTTGGAGGTTTAGAGCCTTGGGGTACTGTATGGAGAACAGGAGCTAATAAGAATACTATAATTACATTTGGCGATGACGTAACTGTTGCTGGTCAGGATTTAAAAGCAGGTTCATATGCTATTTTTACAAGGTTAAATTCGGCTAAACAATGGGATGTGATGTTTTATAGTGATACCGAAAATTGGGGGTCACCTAGAGAATGGGATGACAATAAAGTAGTTGCAACAGCAAAAGTTGATGTTGAGGAAATTCCTTTTAGTGTTGAAACATTTACAATCGACATAAATAATATTTCTAATACAGGAGGTACCATTGATATCATTTGGGAAAAATCTTATGTTGGGATTCCTTTTACAGTACCTACAAATGATAAGGTTATGGCTAATATTAATAAAACAATGAATGGACCTTCAGCAGCAGATTATTATGCGTCAGCTGTTTATCATTTAGAATCTGGCAATGATATTAAAAAAGCTGTTAAATGGATTGATATGGCTATTGATATGACCAAAGATGAACCAAAATTTTGGTACATACACCAACAAGCATTAATTCATGCAAAAGCAGGAAATAAAGATAAAGCCATTGCTGCTGCAAAGTCATCTTTAGCTCTAGCAAAAGAAGCTAAATATGATGCTTACATCAAAAAGAATGAAGATGTATTAAAAGAATGGGGAGCAATGTAAATCTTCAATTTTAAAAGAATAAAAAAAGGACTTTTTGAATTTCAAAAGGTCCTTTTTTTAGCTTATAATTAAACCTGGGAGTAGGTATTGTTTCGATTTATACTTTGAATTAAACAAGCAATGCCTATGACTATTACGCAACCTACGAAGTTTAACCATAAGAAAGGAAGGTTAATGATTTCGTATTCATTCAATAGGAATAATGCTATAACAAGGACTTGAGTAATTAATGCAGCTGTAAAGACTGCATTTCCTTTTACAAACTTGAAGAAGAAACCTAGAAGGAAAATCCCGAGAACATTACCGTAGAAAATTGATCCTATGATATTTACCAATTGGATTAAATTTTCAGCAAGATTAGCGACACAAGCGACTCCAATTGCAACAATTCCCCAACCTAAAGTAAACCATCTGGAGGCTTTAACCATTTCGGTGTCTGATTTTTCAGCTGTATTTCTTTTATACAAATCCATTGTAGTTGTACTAGCTAAGGCGTTAAGCTCACTTGAAGTGCTGGACATTGCTGCACTTAGAATTACTGCTAATAACAATCCAATTAATCCACGAGGAAGGTTGTTTAAAATAAAATGAATAAAGACGTAGTCTTTATCGTTACTTTCTACTTTTAAATTTTGAGCATCTCCAGCTTTTTCTATTAAAACTCTTGCGTCTGCTCTAAGTTTATCATTTAATACATTTAACGAAGCGATGGCTTTTGAAGCATTTTCATCATTGGAATTGACTAGGGCAGAAATAAGAGTTTGCTTGTCTTCAAAAATAAGTTGTTGTTGATTTTGAATTGATTTGTATTCTTCAGCATATTCAGAATTTAAAACCACTTCTGTCGCTGTAGGGTTAAAATTTACAGGCGCTTGATTAAATTGATAAAATACAAATACCATGACTCCAACCATAAGAATAAAAAACTGCATTGGAACTTTTAGAAGTCCGTTAAACATCATTCCAATCTGCATTTCTTTTAGTGACTTTCCAGACAAATAGCGTTGTACTTGACTTTGATCTGTTCCGAAGTAAGAAAGCATTAGAAATGTTCCGCCAATTAATCCACTCCAAACCGTATACCTATTGTCAAAATCGAATGAAAAATCTAAAACTTGCATTTTTCCGTTAGCTCCAGCGATATCTAGAGCCTTTGAGAATGTAATGTCTGCTGGAAGTTTACTAATTATTAAAACGAAGGCGATAATCATTCCAGTAAAAATGACAATCATTTGATGTTTTTGAGTCACATTCACAGCCTTAGTTCCACCAGAAACGGTGTAGATGATAACTAATACTCCAATAATGACATTAAGTAGTAGAAGATTCCACCCTAAAACTGCTGAAAGAATGATAGCTGGTGCAAAAATGGTAATTCCAGCTGCTAAACCACGTTGTATTAAAAACAAAATTGCTGTAAGCGTTCTGGTCTTTAAATCGAATCTGTTTTCTAAAAATTCATAGGCAGTGTAGACTTTCAATTTATGATATAGTGGAATAAATACCATGCATATTACAACCATTGCAATTGGTAATCCAAAATAAAATTGCACAAAACCCATTCCGTCGTTAAAAGCTTGACCAGGAGTCGATAGAAAAGTTATGGCACTTGCTTGAGTTGCCATAACAGACAAGCCGATGGTCCACCATTTTGAGGTATTTCCCCCTTTTAAATAATCTTTTACATTTTTACTGCCTCGAGATTGGTAGGTTCCGTAAGCAACAATGAGTAATAAAGTACTTATGAGTACTATCCAGTCTAATGTTTGCATTTTAAAAGGCTTTAGTGATGAAGTAAAATGCTATGATGTAAATCACGTTAGCAAGGAGGACAAGGGTATACATTTTGTTCCATTTATATTTTTCCATTGGTAGTGATAAGTTTTTAATTACTGTTGTTTTTTCCTAAGGATAACATATTAGCAAATAACCTGTAAGCGCCAGAAACACCTGCGGGAAACTCTCTAAAAAAGCTTAAACCTGTATAAACATAATATCCTTTGCCATGCTTAGCAACCAATAAGCTTCCTGTTTTTGGAGTTTCTCCTTTATCGTTCATGGATAGAATAGGAGTAAACTCATTTGACCATTCATTAGGAAAATATAAGCCACGTTCTTGAGTCCATCCTTCAAAATCTTTGGAAGTGATTTTATTAGGGAAATTTAATATTTCATGGTTTTTAGCGAGTAACGTTACGTTAGCATATTCATCGGTAACTCTATCTCTAGATAATTTTAGTTCATAAGGAGCAATAGCATCAACTTTTATTCTATGACTAGTGTTATATTGGACTACCATGTTTCCGCCTTGAGCAACATAATCAAACAATGTTTGTTGTTTGAATTTTAATTCTTCAATAGTATTGTATGCTCTAATTCCAACAACTATGGCATCAAAACGATTTAAATTTTCAGCAGAAATATCTTTTGGCTTAATGACTGTTACATCATAGCCTATTTGTCTAAGGCTTTCCGGAATGACATCACCAGCACCTTCTATGTATCCAATGTTTTTACCTCGTTTCTCAATATCGAGTCTTACAATTTTACTTTCACTTGGCAATAAAACAGTTTGAAATGGAATATGGTCGTAATCAATTTCTACAAGTTCTCTGGTGTGGAATTTATCTCCAATTTTTACCATCGGAGTAATAAGACCTTCATTTTGATTATTTGGAGGGAAAATAGTAAATGTTACTTTTTGAATGTCATCTTTGTTAATGATGGAGATTTTTTGAGTTTTAGGATATACTTCCCAGCCTTGTGGATAGGCCATTTCAATAGAACCTTCTATGTTCTCTCGACCAGCTTTTACGATGACTTCGACTTCTTTTTCTTGATTGTTTTCAAAAATGTATACTTTTTCAGTCAATGAAGCAGTAGCTTCAGGAATGATTTCAAAAGGTTTGTATAATTCTCCTTTATCTGGTTTTGAATAGCGGTATACAATAGGTTTTGTGAAGGTTATTGGAGTCTTATTGATTAACACATTGAATTCAATATTAAACACTCTAGGTGTTTCTGGTTTTCCAATAAATTTAGAATCTGCTTTATACATTCCCAATGAACCTTTTTCTGCTAACCAATAGGGAGTTGTTGGCTTTTGGTTTTTAGGAATAGTAAAGGATTCCTTGAAATTAAATTTAGTGTTTTCTTTTAAATTGATTTCTTTGGAAATTTCTAGGTCATCAGGAGTATTGATACTTCTTAAGATGATATTCTGTTGACTACGATTAAGTACTTCTATGTTTAGTTTAATAGTCTCATTTGCAGTTGCCCAGTTAGTCTCAGCAGAAGCTTCCAAATATAAACCAAGGCAAGCTTCAATAATTGATTTTATCTCTTTTGTTTTAATAGTTTTCCAGTGTTTGTTTTCAACATTTACTAGCAATTGATATGCTTGTAATAATTCTGGAATATGTTTTGAAGGATTAGTAAAATCGAAATTGTTTTCAATATTTAATAAAATAGAACCAATTTCTTGTCCGTCTTCAATGCGATTCCAAGTTGTGTCTATACCATCAAATACATTATTACTGCCATTAAGTGGATTGCCCTTTAGAAATTCAATATATTCTTCTTGTGAACCTCTTTGAGTCATTCTCCCAAAACCCTGACATAAATGTTGACTACTAGCAATAGATGCTAATTCGTTATTTGATAAGCCTTTTAAAGGGTAATAAACACCAACATCTAGCATAGACATATTGCTTTTATCTACTTTGTCAAAAGCTTCTCGACTGCCGTATCGCCACCAAGAAGTGTTATAAAATAGACGTTCAGGTTGCCATAATTCAGTATGTAGTAATTGCTCAGGATATGCTGAAGGATTATTAACTAAATCAAAGGCTTCCATGCTTAAAAGAGCTGAACTTGTATGGTGTCCATGTGTTCTACCAGCACGTCTATGATCAAATCTATTGATTATTACATCAGGTTTGAATGTTCTTATAGCCAAAACCACATCACTAAGTACTTCATCTTTATCCCAAATGGCAAGTGTTTCATCAGGATGTTTAGAGTACCCAAAATCATTAGCTCTTGTGAATAATTGTTCGCCACCATCAACACCACGTGCAGCCAGTAATTCTTGAGTTCTTAATACACCCAATAATTCTCTTAGTTCTGGACCAATTAGGTTTTGTCCACCGTCTCCGCGAGTTAATGAAAGGTAACCAGTTCTTGCTTTAACTTCATTAGACATGTAAGAAATGAGTCGTGTGTTTTCATCATCAGGGTGTGCAGCAACATATAAAACAGAACCTAAAAAATTTAATTTTTTTATGGATTCATAAATCTCAGAAGATGTTGGTTTTGTCGGTTGTTGTGCTAAAGTAAGTGATGAAGTTAATAATAGTAGTATTGAAAATTGTAAATATTTTCTCATAATAGATTAGTTAGCTAAAAAACCAAATATAGCAAAGTAATCTAGTGTAAAGGTTTGTTTTAATGTTTCTTTAACTTAAAAGGAATTAGTCTTTATGAATGATAAAAATGGCTGGACGTTTATGTAAATCTACATTGGCGTGCTTCCATTCTTTTACTGTCATAGTTTTAATAAACTCGGAAGGCAAAGTGATGTCACAGGCTATACAGACTCTGGTTTCAGGATGTAATGCACTACAGAAATCTTCAATGATTTTATTATTTCGGTAAGGTGTTTCGATAAATAGCTGTGTTTGATTTTTTTCAAACGAAATGCGTTCCATTTTTTTAAGCGCAGCTTTTCGTTCACTTTTGTCAATTGGAATGTATCCATTAAAAGCAAAACTTTGACCATTCATTCCAGAACTCATTAGGGCTAAAACAATTGATGATGGTCCAACCAAAGGAACTACTTGAATATTGTTCTCGTGAGCTAGTTTTACAATATCAGCACCAGGATCGGCAATTCCAGGACAGCCTGCTTCGGATAACAAACCCATAGGTTTCCCCATTTTGCATGTATTCAGGAAGCTTTCAATCTCTTCTGGCTGAGTATATTTATTTAGGACCTCAAAATTTAATGAGGATTGCTGTTTTCTTGAATTTACTTTTTTAATAAAACGTCTAGCTGTTTTTTCATTTTCAACAATGTAATCATCCACAGTTTCAATTATTTTTTTAACTGAAATAGGTAAGACTTCCAAAGGCGGATTGTCTCCAAGACGTGTTGGAATGAGGTATAGCTTCCCAGTGTTACTTTGCATTTATAGTTAATTTATAACTAGCTTTTTTACTGTAGTTGTATTGTTGCTAATTTCAATTTTAACAAGATAAATACCTTTGCTTAAAAATGAAACATCAATATTTTTATCAGATACTAATATGTTTTGTTCTGAAAGTAAAGTGCTCCCTTTTAAGTCTATGATTGAAATAGAATTAATAGTGTTATTGTTTGAAGTGTTAATATTAAGATTATCTGAAGCAGGATTTGGTGTAATAGATGCTTTTTGTTCATCGAATTCAGTAACAGATAAAACGCTCCCTTGCACTCTATGAATACTGCCTGTTATGTCTGCAATGTACATTTCTTTATTAATATCTTCTCCGAAAGCTACCCAAACACCGTTATTGAAGTTGCCTTGGTTTACTAAATTATTTGAAGAATCTACTGTACCAATTTCACCGTTTCCAGTTGTGGCAAAAATATAGACACCAAATATGTCACTGTAAGTACTTCCTCTATAAACTTGTCCACCAGCTACATTACAAAAACAAGGCGGAATTGGGTATTCAACTACTGGAAAAGTCAGTGTGCCTGCTGAAGGGCATCCACTTGTGTTAAATGTATTTGAACCCTCGTAACATCTCCAGCCAAAGTTGTATCCAGCAGGTGTGACAGGAACTCTATTAATTTCTTCAGTTGTATTTTGCCCAACATCTCCAATCCACATTTCATTAGTGTCTGAATCAAAAGAGAATCTCCAAGGATTTCTCAAACCGTAAGCCCAGATTTCATCTAGTGCATTAGGATTACTTACAAAAGGGTTGTCAGCAGGTATGGCATAATTATTTCCGTTAGCAGTATTATCAACATCAATTCTCAGCATTTTTCCTAGAAAATCCATTAAGTTTTGAGATCTATTTCCAGGATCACCACCAGCACCACCATCACCAGTTGATATGTAAAGATATCCATCTGTTGGACCAAAATGTAAATCACCACCATTATGATTACTAAATGGTTGAGAAATAGTCATTAAAATTAATTCGGATGTTGAATCTGCCGTGTTTGCTGTGCTTCTAGTGAATCTTGAAATCACAGTGTCTCCAGAATTGTTTGTATAATTTAAATAAAAGAAACCGTTAGTGGCATAATTAGGGTGGAATGCTAAGGATAGCAGTCCTCGTTCACCTCCACTAGACACACGCGAATCGATATCTAAAAAAGGAGTAGAATTCGTGGTTCCATCTGAATTTAAAATCTTGATAGCACCATCTTGTTCAACAATGAATAGTCTATCATCTCCAGCATTTCTAATGCATAATGGATCTGAAAAACCGTCAGCAAATAACTCTAATTGTACGTCTTGGGAAAAACTTAATGCATATATCATACTCATTAAGCACAGGGTAATTTTTTTCATAACAAAATAATTTTTAGGACTCTTTTTTGCTAAAAATACAAAAAAAGAAATAAGTGATTAAAGAAAATTCCTATAGACGAGTCTCTAATAATTTATATGACAATGAATTGCAAGCTTTTTCTAGTAGTTGAAAAACAGATTGAAAGTCAGACATATCTCCATAATACGGATCAGGAACATTTGAGATTTGTATACTCTCATCGACTTCTAAGATACATTTTACTTTAGCAAAATCGTTGTTGTTTCTCGCTAAAGCAATCACATTTTTATAATTTGATTCGTCCATGGTATATATGAAGTCAAACGAATCAAAGTCAGACAATTTGAATTGTCTTCCTCTTTGGTTAGCAATATTTATTCCGTTTAATTTAGCTACTGCTATTGAGCGATGATCTGGATAATCTCCAACGTGATAATTTGCTGTTCCTGCTGAGTCTACATAAAAAAAGTCAGATGGTAATTTAGATTCTAAAATACCATGCGCTAATGGTGATCGACAAATATTGCCCAAACAGACCATTAAAATGCTAGTCATTTGTAAGTGTTATAATGAAAGTTTTTTGGAAAGATCTTCTACATATTTCCTGAATTGCTTATCAGTAGAAGATAAGTTGTCTACAGTTTTACAGGCATGTAATACAGTAGCATGATCACGTTTACCAATTTGAGAACCTATGCTTGCTAAAGATGCTTTAGTATATTTTTTTGCAAAGAACATGGCTAATTGTCTCGCTTGAACAATGTGACGTTTTCTTGTTTTAGATTGAAGAGTACTTACATCCATTTGGAAGTAATCTGATACGACTTTTTGAATATAATCGATAGATACTTCACGTTTGGTGTTTTTAACAAACTTCTCAACAATTTCTTTTGCAAGGCTAACGGTGATTTCTTTTTTGTTAAAAGATGATTGCGCAATTAATGAGATAATTGCACCCTCAAGTTCACGTACATTAGTTTTAATATGTTTTGCAACATATTCAATAATATCTTCAGGCATTTCAACACCATCACGATATAATTTGTTTTTTAAGATAGATACTCTAGTTTCAAAGTCTGGGCTTTGAAGTTCAGCAGATAATCCCCATTTAAATCTAGACAATAAGCGTTGCTCAATATCTTGCATATCAACAGGAGCTTTATCGCTCGTTAAAATCACTTGCTTTCCATTTTGGTGTAAATGATTGAAAATATGAAAGAATACATCTTGAGTGCCAGATTTACCTGATAAGAATTGAACATCATCAATAATTAAAACATCAATAATTTGATAGAAGTGAATAAAATCATTTCTATTATTCTTCTTAACTGAATCAATATATTGTTGTGTAAATTTTTCAGCTGAGATGTATAGAACTGTTTTTTCAGGATATTTGTCTTTAATGTCAACACCAATGGCATGCGCTAAATGTGTTTTTCCTAATCCAACACCACCAAAAATTAACAACGGATTGAAAGATGTGCCTCCAGGTTTGTTAGCAACAGCTAATCCAGCATTTCTAGCCAATCTATTTGAATCACCTTCTAAAAAGTTTTCAAAACTATAATTCGGATTCAGTTGAGACTCTATCTTTACATTTCTAATACCAGGAATGATGAACGGATTTTTTAACTGCGGATTTTTGTTGTTCAATGGAACATCAACATCTTGAGATTTTAATGCACCACGATTGGAGCTTGGAATCTTTTCAGTAAAAGGTTGTTTGTTACCATAGGTGTTTTCCATTTTGATAACATAAACCAATTTTGCTGTTTCGCCCAATTGTTTTGTTAGAGCAACTTTAAGAATTTTAACGTAATGCTCTTCTAACCACTCATAGAAAAATTTACTAGGAACTTGAATGCTTAATGCGTTGTCTGAAAGTTTTACTGCTACTATAGGCTCAAACCATGTTTTGTAGGCTTGAGGTTGAATATTGTCCTTTATAAAAGACAGACAGCTAGTCCAAACCGATTGCGCAGTTACATCCATTCTCTATGTGTAATTTTTAAGTTGTTAGTTTAGTTAGCAAAAAAAAGAGAAATTAAGGTTTCTCTTGTATCAATTTTCACATGACAAATATGTGAACAAATTTTTTAATAAAAAAATCAAAATGTATTGATTTTCTAGAATTTTTTCCTCATGTTTAAATCGAGTCGAAATTACAAAAAAAATATCAATAAAGATGACCAATATCACTAAATCTGATGAAATACAATTTAGAATACGTTATGGTGAAACCGACCAAATGGGAGTTGTGTATCATGGTAATTATGCTCAGTATTTTGAAATGGGACGAACAGAGTGGTTACGTAAAATGGGTTTTTCCTACAAGCAAATGGAAGCCGATGGCATTATGTTGCCTGTAATTGAATTAACTATAAATTACAAAAAGTCAGCGTGTTATGATGATCTCGTTAAAGTAAAAACTAAACTTGTAAAAAAACCCACTGCAAAAATTGAATTTGATTATGAGATTTTAAATGAAAACGATGAAATATTAACAACTGGAAATTCTGTTTTGGTATTTATGGATATTCATAAGAATCGACCTACAAGATGTCCAAAATATATTTTAGATAAACTGCAAATTTAATCGTTCAAATTCTTGATGTCAATTTCGTAAAGACGATCAAATATTTCAAAAATAATATGAGCTTCTTTTAATCTAACAGAAATGATAAGTTCACATCTTAATTCTAAAGTTTGATTTATAACATTAAGATTTTTTTCTTTAACAATTCGCATCACTTTATTCATGTTTTTGTAATCAAAAGTGACACTGTATTCAATGTTGATTGTTTTAGATGTAATTTTTGAAGCCTCTAATGCCATTTGAGCTCCAGTTCTATAAGCATTAATTAGCCCACTAACACCTAGTTTTACACCTCCAAAATATCTAACCACAACAATTAAGATGTTAGTAACTTCAAAGGATTGTATTTGTCCATAGATTGGCATTCCAGCACTGTTATTGGGTTCGCCATCGTCATTAGCCCTAAAACTAAATTCTTTTTCAGATTTCCCTAATTGATACGCATAGCACCAATGTCTGGCTTGATGGTGTTGTTTTTTGAGTGTTTCTAAATGTGTTTTAATATCTTTTTCTGTCGTAACAGGAAAAGCGTAACCAAAAAATTTACTATTCTTGTCTTTGAAGAGGACTTCTTGTGAAGGTTTAGTTATGGTTTTATAGATATCGTTTTCATTCATTATTATAAAGTTACCAATACTATTGAAATAATTGCTAACCCAATACCAAACCAATTTTTGTTTGTGATTGATTCTTTGAAAATAATAAAACCTAATAAAGTTGAAACCATTACGACTGCCACATTATTTACAGTAAAAATTGTCGAGCTTTCAAGATTTTCATGGTTAAGTGCTTTTAGTAAATAGTAAATTGAAAAGTAGTTGGCAATTCCTAAGCAGCATCCAGCTATTATAGTTTTAAGGTTAAATTTGATTGGATTTTTAAATGATTTATAAACTAGAATACTTGCACCTATAATAAGTGCAAAAGCAAATATAGTAGCAGAAAAAATTGGGATTCCGTTTTCCGAGATATAAGTAGTTTCAATATATTTTATAGATGTATCAATTATTCCTGAACCAAAAAATAGTAGAATTGGAAGCCATAATCCTTTTGTGACATTATTCATCGTTTTTGGTTTGACTGAAGTTAGATATACAGCCACTAATGCTAAAAGTATTCCTATAATTTTTTGAGTACCGACACTTTCATTATAAACATAAATTCCAAATATAATTGGAATAATCACACTCATTTTTGATGCAACAGAAGCTACTGAAAGTCCGTTGCGTTGAGCAGTTAAAGCCATAACATTAAAAATAGAAATAAAAAGAAATGCTAGTGCAAGTGCGCCATAAATCCAGCTAGACTCTAGTATTTCTGTGACATTAACAGGTTCATCTGAACTGATGATGCCAAATGAACAAGCTGCAAAATAATTAACTACAATGGCCTGCAATGTATTGATATTGTATTTATCAAGAAGTTTAAAAATTATAAATATTAGCGTAGATGCAGTTATGCTTAAGAGTAGGTATATCAAAATAAGTCTTTTTTAACAGTAAACATATTAATGATATCTTCCTTAGTTTCATCAATATTCCAAACATGTAGGCCTAGTTGAGCAGCTGTGTCAGTATTGTCTTTGGTATCATCAATGAATAAACACTGTTCCGCTTTCAATTTATTTTCTGTTAATACAAATTCATAAATATCTGTGTTTGGTTTTCTTAAATGAATCTCATGAGATAAATAGAATTGATCAAAACATGATTTGAAATCATCATAGAAAGAAACACGCTCTCTAATCCAATCGATATGCAATGCATTTGTGTTGCTTAATAATATGAGTTTGTAATGGTGTTCTTTTTTAAGATTTTGTAGGAATGTCAACCTTTCTTTTGGGAAATCTTTTAATATGAAATTCCAAGCATTAATGATATTGTTTTTTGACAGCTTCGGAAAGTTTTCTGTGTAAAATTCGATAAACTCTTCAGACGAAATTAAACCTTGCTCATATAATGTATTTATTGAAATGAGGTCTCTAGGTAATTCATCCAATTCAAATAAATCCAATGCATTTTTCATTGCACCTTCTTTGTCTAGATTGATGAAAACATCACCAAAATCGAATATTAGAGTCTTAATTGTTATCATAAACGTTTAAAGTGTCATCTATTATTAATTCTTCTGATATCATTTTTCCAGAAAACTGTGGTGCTTTTATCCCCTTTTTAAAAGTTGATGTTCCTTTAAATATGCGAGCTTCGTCCCAAAGATTTTCATCTATAAAAGTTTGTAGGGTTTGCGCTCCACCTTCAATAATTATTGAATTGATTTCCTTAAGGTATAAGAATGTGCAGATTTCTTTTGCTAATGGTTTGTTGAAATTGACTTCATTTTCAGAAATAGTAATTGTTTCATTTTTAGAATCGAATACCTTGTGGCCTTGAGTTAAAGTTTTCTTTCTGTCAATAACTACTCTTACAGGATGCACTCCAGTCCAATCTCTAACGTTTAAACTTGGATTATCATCTCTAACGGTATTTGTACCAACCAAAATAGCCTGCTCTTCAGCTCGCCATTTATGAACCAATTGTCTTGAATATGCGTTGGTAATCCAAATAGGTTCGGCTTTTTCTTTAGTAATAGGCGCTATAAAACCATCTTGTGTTTCTGCCCATTTTAAAATAATGTATGGTCGTTTTTTATTGTGAAATGTAAAAAAGCGTTTATGATGTGATTTACATTCGCTCTCTAAAACACCTACTTTTACATTGCAACCAGAAGCTCTAAGTTTTGCAATTCCTTTACCGTTGACTTCAGGATTGTCGTCAATACAACCAATAACAACATTCGGAATTTGATAGGTTATTATTAAATCTGAACAAGGCGGCGTTTTTCCATGATGAGAACAAGGTTCTAGTGTAACGTAAAGTGTGGCTTCTTTAAGGAGATTTTTGTTAGAAACAGAGTTTATCGCATTAACTTCTGCATGATTACCTCCATAACTGCTAGTAAACCCTTCGCCAATTATTTGATTATTATAAACAACAATACTACCTACCATCGGATTTGGAGCTGTGCTGCCTAATCCGTTTTTTGCGATAGTAATGCAACGCCTTATGTAGGTTTCGTCTATTGTCAATTATAATTTAATTTTTACATCTTCAGTTTTATCAACAGCATATGTGTATGAAAACCCGAATACTTTATATTCTATATCACCTTTATATTGCACTTGTAATTTTTTACTTAAAATACTTCCCAATAAACCACTTAAACTTTTATTGCTGAATAAACTGTCTGTAGGAATATTAGCTCGAAGTGGAATGGAAAATTCTTTTTTTGCAGGCACATTAAAAGATTCTGTAGATACTGAAGCCATTTCATTACCATTTACAAAAACTTTAATTTCATCAGTTTTCAATTCTCCACCAACATCATTAGGGTTTTTAAAAAAAGCATCTGCAGTTAGCGTGATAGATTTACTAGTTGATTCGAGAACTTTAATATTTTCAACACGTAAAAACTCTGGTTTTTCTTTCACAGAACATGATACAAATGTCATGATAAGTGTTGATAAGATTATGAGTTTCTTCATATGAGTATTTTTAGATTTATATTATCTTCACAACGCAAAAATAGACTATTAAAGTGAGCAAAGATACTATTGTTATACGAGAAATTCGTCCTGAAGATAATCCGCAAATTGAAGCAGTTATAAAAGCGTGTTTTCCAGAATTTAAAATCCCTTTAAAAGGCACAGCTTATGAAGATGCCGAAACACCTTTTATGTTTGAGTCTTATCAAGGAGAAAGGGAGATTTATTATGTTTTAGCAAATGATAAAGAAGTTTTTGGAGGAGGAGGAATTAAGCAATTGCAGAATTTTAATGGCAACGTTTGTGAGCTTCAGAAAATGTATTTTTCACCTAAAATTAGAGGTAAAGGTTTTGGTAAAAAAATGTTCGAAAAATGTTTAGAAGCAGCAAGAGATTTCGAATTTGAAACCTGTTATCTTGAATCGGCTTCACAATTGAAAGCAGCTATTCATATTTATGAAGACTTTGGGTTTGAGCATTTAAGTGAGCCTTTAGGGAATACTGGACATTATTCTTGTGGTGTATGGATGACAAAAACATTATGAAATTAAAATCAATTCTTAATAAATTTCATTCTGTATTAGATGATGAATATGGCAAGGAGGAAGTCAATTCATTCTTTGATTTATTGCTAGATTATTATTTGGGAATAAAACGTATTCAATTGGTTTTAGACTCTAATTATATGGTTACTTCAGCACAAGAGCAATTATTTTTAAATGCATTAAACAAATTAAAAACTCATAAACCGATACAGTACATTATTGGAGAAACTGAATTTTACGGTTTATCTTTTAAAGTCAATGAGCATACTTTAATTCCTAGACCAGAAACAGAAGAGCTGGTAGATTGGATTATTAAAAGCCATTCTAAAATAAATAGAAACCCACAATTAGAAATTCTTGATATTGGAACAGGTACTGGATGTATCGCTATTTCTTTGGCAAAAAAAATACCTAAAGCAAAAGTTTGTGCTCTAGATGTGTCTGAAGACGCTTTAAAAATAGCTCGTGTAAATGCTGATTTAAATGAAGTAGTTTTAAAATGTATTCATGGCAATATCCTAAATCCTTCTGAAATTGGGTTTAATTATGAGTCTAAAAACTTTGATATTATTGTTTCAAATCCACCATATGTTCGTGATTTAGAAAAAGCTGAGATACAACCTAATGTATTAGAATACGAACCACATTTGGCATTATTCGTTACTGATGAAAATCCGTTACAATTCTATAAAATCATTTGTGGATTTGCGCAATTAAATTTGAAAAATGAAGGCGTGTTGTATTTTGAAATTAATGAATATTTAGCTGAAGAAATGATTCAACTTTTAAAAGATTATGGTTTTAAAAACGTAGAATTAAAAAAAGACCTATTTGGAAAAGACCGAATGATCAAAGGCGTGAAGTAACTATTTTATTAGTTGATTCAAGGTCTTAATTTTTAAATCCTCCAAATTTTTGGCTTTAGTTTTATATTCTATGTTGATTTCTTGATTTGGTAATAAATCAAAATAATTGTCGCTAAAGTGACCTTTGGTTTTTGTGTTAAGAAAGACGTTTTTTTGAAGTGTTAAGCTTTTTAATCTAATATTAAACCCTTCTTTAGTTTTAGTAATTGTTTGTTTAATTGGCAATAGTTTTAGTTTTAAATCTTTCGGTTTCACGAAATAGTCATAAGATATAGCGTCACTAAATTTTGATACTAGAACAACTTCATTTGGATTCAGGTTTAGTGTCTTTGTATTTAATTCATAAGCCATTTTGTTGTCTAAACTTAAACGAATCATTTTTGAATCTCTCCAAATAATTTTACCATCAAAGTCCATAAGTTCTAACTGTAAATTTGAGGTAATACTTTCAGGCTTATCATTAATTAGATGGATTTTTAACGTGTCATTTTGAAGTGTTTTAGAAATTAATAAATTCTCAAAACTCTTTTTTGCGTGATAGTGCAAAGCTTTCCAATTTCCAAAATAATCAATGCTAGACCACGAAACAGCTGGCCAGCAATCGTTAAGTTGCCAAAATAAAGTTCCCATGTTATACGGTTTTGCTCTACGATGTGCTTCTATGCCTTTAGTGATTCCGTGTGCTTGAAGTAGCTGACTTACATATACATAATCTTCAGGATTAATAGGAACAGGAAAGTCACGTTTCATATAGTCGTCTATAATTTGAAAGCCTCGACTGTGTTTTTGATGGTTTTTAAATCCTTCCGAAGCAATATCAATAGTGTCATTCTGATTAATATATCTTATGGTTTCATAACTTGGAAACGATTGAAATCCAAATTCACTCATAAACCTAGGAACATTATTTTCTAAATGCTCAAACTGATAACCATCATGCCAAATCCACCAATCATGTGCGTCGCCTTCAGTTTTATATTTCGGATTTCCACGACCATACAGTGGTGAGCTTTCCCAATAATTGGTATTTGAATATTTACCCACGGTTTCAGGTAAAATACTATCAAATATTTTAAGGTAATTGTGCCATATTTCGTCTTTCTCTTTGTTACTTCGATTGCTTTGCCAGCCCCAACGATGCCAGCCTTCAGAGTTCTCATTGTTACCACACCAAAGCGCAATACTAGCATGATTTCGTATACGCTTTACATTCTGAATGGCTTCTTCTTGGACATTCTTCAAAAACTCGTCATCACCAGGATACATGGCACAGGCAAACATAAAATCTTGCCATACTAAAATTCCTTTTTCATCACATAAATCATAGAAAATATCATTTTCATAAATGCCTCCTCCCCAAACTCGAAGCATATTCATATTGGCATCAACAACGTTATTTAAAAGATTTTCATAATGTGAATCTGTAACTTTGTTTTGCATACTGTTTTGCGGAATATAATTCGCGCCTTTCATATAAACCGGAACATCATTAACTTTAAAATAAAAGGATGCTCCTATGCTGTCTTTTTCAGTGATAAGTTCGATAGTTCTGAGTCCGATTTTAGTTGAAATACTATCTAAAATGCGTTCATTATCTTTAACTACTAACTTAATGTTGTATAAATAGGGTTCACCTAAATTATGTGGCCACCAACGTTTTGGGTTTTCTATCGTTAAGGTTAAAGGTTTTGAATGTCTTTCATTAATTGGTGAGTTATTTAGTTGTGTTCGAGATAAAATTCCATTTAAGTATATATCATAATCTAAATTCTGTTCGATGTTATTTTTGCTTTTTAGATTTATTGCTAAATGAGCGAAGTCATTATTTATATCTAGTAACTGAGGATGTATTTCGTTAATTTTATAATCATTCCATGCATTTAATGTCACTGGTCGCCAAGCTCCTGAAGTATTAAGTTTCGGTCCCCAATCCCAACCATATTGAAACTGTGCTTTTCGAGTAAATATGCGATTGCCTTCGGGTAATTGGTAGCTTAGTTTCGCTTTTTCTTTTTCTTCGGAAATAGTAGTGCGCTGAAATACAATTTGTAATTCATTTTTAGGTTTTAAAATAGATTTTACATCTACTACAAATTCCTTGAAGGCATTATCTGTTTTTAGAATTAAACTGTCATTTAAAAACACGGAAGCATACGTGTCTAATCCTTTAAAATTGAGTTCAATGTGTTTTTTGTTTAGTGTCGCTTTATCTACTAAAAAATTAGTCTTGTATTCCCAATCGCTTTCAGAAATCCATTGCAATTTATTTTCGTTATTGCCAATGAATGGATCTTCAATTAGCTTATTATTTAGCAAATCAGTATAAACATTACCAGGAACCGTAGCTGAATTCCAAATAGAATCTTTAGTAGATTTAAATTCCCAATCACTATTTAATTCAAAAGTTACAGGCGTATCATGATTTGAGTCACAACCAAATAAAGTAATTATAAAAATGATAAAGACACTATACTTCATCTGAAATCACTTTTATAATGGACTTAATCTCATCAATACAAGATACAGTTTGTGGTGTATTTCCAAAATAGGTAGAAGATTCAGTTGAAACTACTTTTGAAGCCGAAGCATGGAGTTCTTTAAATTCTGCATCTTTAAATGTTTTAGCATTTTCTGAATTGATGCCACTACCAGCGACTATGGTAATTCGATTTTGGGCTTGGATATTTAATTCTTTTAGTTTTTCTATGCCATCAATAGCTTTAGATTGTTGACCAGACGTTAAAACCCTGTCAACTCCAAGATCTACAAGTTGTTCTAAAGCATCTTGAGTATTTGGAACGATATCAAAAGCACGGTGAAATGTAAATGCTAAAGGTTTTGATAGGTCAACTAGTTCTTGAGTTCGTTTTATATCAATCGTATTGTCTTTGTTTAAAACTCCTGAAACAACACCATGACAACCTAAATCTTTACAAACTTTAATATCATTTTTAATGATTTCAAATTCCTCATCAGTATAATAAAAGTTTCCGCTACGAGGTCTAATCAAAACAAATGTTTCAATATATAGCTCTGAAATGACTTTTTGTAACAATCCAAAGCTTGGTGTGATTCCTCCAATCGATAATTCACTACAAAGTTCAATGCGATGTGCACCAGCTAATTGAGCATTTTTGGCAGATTGGAATGAGTTGGTACAGATTTCTAGTAGCATATCAGTTGATTATAATTTCATCTATAAACGTCCAGGCTTTATTGCCAGCACCTTGTTTCCCTTCAGGAATGGTTCCATAATTTGGTATCCTTAACGTAATTGTATTAATTTTTATAGTTTCATTATTAAGCTTTTGAACTCTATAATTGAATTCTATTATGTTGTTTTTATTTAGTAATTTAATCTTATCCGTGAGCTTAAGACCATTCATAAGTGTTAACTCTAATTCGATTTCATTTGGAGCGTAAATCCATTGACCACTTGCATTGTAGAATCGAGTTCTAATTGAATTTATTTCAATTTCTTTTTCTAAATCAATTGTAATTTCAATGTCTTTTCCCCAAAAGCCTAACCATTCTTTGTCTCCATAACGTGTGTCACTTCCCGAAATCCCATTAACTAATCCTTGTGCACCACTACCAGAGTAAACAGGGCTTGGTTTTTCATTTATCGAAATTGTTTTACCAACAGCTTTATGAAAGTTTATTGTTTCTGAAAATATACGTCCTAGTTGTTTGTCAGAATTAAAAACAGCTGCTTTAATAGTTAAACTCTCGTTTATTGGAATTGCTTGTTTGTATACTTGTGAATCTAAAGTTGGTTCGGAACCATCTAGCGTATACTTTATTATTTTATCTGATATCGTGGTAGATAATTCATAATAATCGGATTTGTTTTCTGAAACTAATTCGCCTTCGACTTCATATAAGTGATTTGCATAGTTTATATCTAAGGCATCTAAGCGTTTATTGATATGTTCCACTCGTTTTGTGAAATCTGAATAGTTTTTATTTTTAGACCAAACCACTTCACTCATGGCAAGTATTCTAGGGAATGCCATGTACTCAACTTGATGTTCTGTCGGCATATACTCAGTCCAAATATTTCCTTGAGCACCTAATATATAGTTTGCTTCATCTTCATTAAGTTCTTCAGGAATAGGATTAAAATTGTATACTTTTTCTAAAGGCAAAAAGCCTCCAATAGCAACGGGTTCATTAGGGTTTGTAGATTGGTAATAATCAAAGTAACAATGCGAGGTTGGTGTCATAATAACATTGTGCTTTTGCTTTGCTGCCTCAATAGCACCTTTGGTACCACGCCAAGACATGACTGTAGCGTTTGGAGCAAGTCCACCTTCTAGAATTTCATCCCAACCAATAATTTGTTTGCCCTTAGAGTTCAAATATTTTTCGATTCTAGTAATAAAGTAATTTTGAAGTTCATGTTCATCTTTTAAGCCTTCAGTTTTAATTTTTTTCTGACATTGATTACAGTTTTTCCAATTGGTTTTTGGTGCTTCATCACCACCAATATGAATGTATTTCCCAGGAAATAACTCAACAACTTCGTCAAGCACATCTTCAAGAAATTCAAAAGTTTCGTCTTTTGAACAGTAAATTTGATCAAAAACACCCCATTTTTTTGCAACATCTACTTGTAATCCTGTACAGCCTAGATTCGGATAAGCACTGATGGCTGCTTGTGCATGTCCTGGTAATTCAATTTCTGGAATTATATTAATATGCCTTGATTGTGCGTAGACTACAACATCTTTAATTTCATCTTGAGTGTAAAAGCCACCATAGCGTTTGCCATCAAATTGATGCGGTTGGTCGCTGTAATGTCCGATTAAAGTTTCATCTCTAAAAGCACCTAATTCTTGAAGTTTGGGATATCTTTTTATTTCAATTCGCCAGCCTTGATCTTCAGTTAAATGCCAATGAAACGTATTCATTTTGAGCATCGCTAAAGCGTCTATATACTTTTTAATAAACTCAACCGAAAACATGTGGCGACCAACATCGAGATGCATACCACGATATTCAAACTGAGGAGCATCTTCAATAGTTACAGAAGGAATAGAAATAGGTTTGTCTAATTTCGCTTTATTTTCAAATTCAGTAGGAAGAAGCTGGCGTAGTGTTTGAACGGCATAAAAAGCACCTTGATCATTTTTTGCATAAATGGATATTTTATAGGGTTGAATATCTAATTTGTAACCTTCCGGATTTTTGATAGTTTCATCAAGAATGAATTCAATCTCATTATTACCTTTTAATTTAATGTCACTTCCTTCTTCAATGAAGTTTTGAAGAAATCTACCAGAAATTTTAAAAGTATCGTCATAGTATATTCCAACGCTATTGTTTAAAACGAAGTATCCTTTGTGTGTTTTTTGACTAGATGGAATCGGAATGATTTGTGGAATTTCAGCAGAATACTCTTCAGATTTACAGCTTGATAAAAAGCTAATAAAAAGTAAGGAAACCACAATAGTCTTGATGTTCATTTTAGTATATTAGATGCTTTAAATATAAAGTAAAAAGTTAACTTTTTCACGACGATTTTAATGAATACAGAAGCACAAATTCAGTCTCTGCGTAATGAATTGCGAGAGCATAATTATAATTACTACGTTCTAGATAATCCTACAATTGATGACTTTGAGTTTGATATGAAATTGAAGCAACTTCAAGAATTGGAGGCAGAGCATCCCGAGTTTTATGATTCAAATTCGCCAACATTACGTATTGGAGGTCAAATCACAAAGAATTTTAAGACTGTTGTTCATGAACACCGTATGTATTCATTAGATAATTCTTACTCTAAAGAAGATTTATTAGATTGGGAAAAACGTATTGAAAAAAATATTGATGGAGCAGTTGAATTTGTCTGTGAGTTAAAGTATGATGGCGCATCTATGAGTTTAACTTATGAGAATGGTAGTTTAGTTAGAGCTGTAACACGTGGTGATGGAACTCAAGGTGATGATGTTACAGCAAATGTAAAAACGATCAAGTCTGTTCCTCTACAACTTAAAGGTAGTTATCCAGCTAAGTTTGATATTCGGGGTGAGATTGTATTGCCATATGATGGGTTTCATAAAATGAATGAAGAACGGCTTGCAGCAGGAGAGGAGCTATACCGAAATCCAAGAAATACAGCTTCTGGTAGCTTAAAACTACAAAACAGCTCTGAGGTAGCAAAACGACCTTTAGAATGTTTGTTGTATAATATGAAAGGGAGAAATTTAGGATTTTCGACTCAATTTGAAAGTTTAGAGAAAGCAAGACAAATGGGTTTTAAAGTTCCAGATGCTTCAAAATTGGCTAGGTCTGTCGATGAAGTTTTAGAGTTTGTTGAATATTGGGATGTGCATCGTCATAAATTGCCTTATGAAACAGATGGAGTTGTGATTAAAGTCAATAGCTTACAGCAGCAAGAAGAATTAGGGTACACTGCAAAAGCGCCACGATGGGCAATGGCCTATAAGTTTAAAGCTGAACAAGTTTCTACGCGTTTGAATGAAATTACCTATCAAGTAGGAAGAACAGGAGCGATTACACCTGTTGCAAATTTAGAACCAGTTGAGTTAGCTGGTACCACTGTTAAAAGAGCTTCTTTACACAATGCTGATCAAATTAAAAAATTAGACATTAGAGAAGGTGATGAGGTATATGTTGAAAAAGGAGGCGAGATTATTCCTAAAATTATTGCAGTAGATTTAACCAAGCGACCTTCATATTCTGAGCCTACGCAGTATATTACTCATTGCCCAGAATGTCATACAAAACTGGTTAGGCAAGAAGGAGATGCAAAACATTATTGTCTGAATTATAACGGTTGTAACCCACAAATCATTGGTCGAATTCAACATTTTATTTCAC
Organism: Psychroserpens sp.; assembly: GCF_045105015.1. GTDB lineage: Bacteria > Bacteroidota > Bacteroidia > Flavobacteriales > Flavobacteriaceae > Psychroserpens. The sequence continues at coordinate 893 of NZ_JBGCCX010000011.1, read as the reverse complement.
GAAAAGCTATGGATATTGAGGGTTTAGGAGGCGAAACAGTTGCATTATTAGTTAATGAAAAATTGATATCTAATTATTCTGATTTGTATACATTAACAAAGGAACAGGTTTTGCCATTAGAACGTATGGCTGAGAAAAGTGCCGAAAATTTAATCAATGGCATAGAAGCTTCTAAACAGATTCCTTTTGAGCGCGTATTATTTGCACTAGGAATTCGCTATGTTGGTGAAACTGTTGCTAAAAAATTAGCAAAACATTATAAAAGTATTGATGCAATTATTAATGCGAATCAACAAGACTTAGTCTCTGTTGATGAAATTGGTGATCGCATAGCAGATAGTGTAATTGAATTTTTCTCATCTGAAGCAAATAGAACTTTTATTAATAAATTAAGGTCTTTTGGATTACAGTTAGCGTTGTCTGCAGAAAAATTAGCGAATCAGACAGATAAACTAAAAGGTTTGTCTATTGTAGTATCTGGAGTATTTGAAACAGTGTCTCGAACAGAATTAAAAAAAATAATTGAGGATAATGGTGGAAAGGTGTCTTCTTCAATATCCTCTAAAACAGCTTATTTGGTTGCTGGAGATAAAATGGGGCCAAGTAAACGTAGCAAAGCTGAGTCTTTAGAAATTCCAATACTAACTGAAATCGAGTTTTTAACTAAAATTAAGTAATTTCTTACATTTTATTGCTTTACATCGATTAAATAAGATTTTAATCGTTTATTTCTTTCTATTTTATATATTTGTTTTGTTATTAATTCAATAGATTATGCAAATAGGGAAATTTTTAGGAGCATTGATTCTTGCGCTTAGCTTATTTTTTCTTGGACTTCAATTTAAAGGACTAGAGATAGAAGCTGCTGGAGTGAGAGCTTTATCTGTTGCGTT
>NZ_JBGCCX010000010.1:0-7151 GCF_045105015.1 Psychroserpens sp. | reverse complement strand
GACATGTACAACTTTAGAAGTGACGTTAGATGGCTCGGGTAGTAGTACCAATCCAGATGCAGATTTAAGTTATTCATGGAGTGGACCGAATGGGTATTCAGCTTCAACAGAAGATATCACAGTTAGTGAATCAGGAACATATACTTTAACCGTAACCGATAACGATAATGGTTGTTCAGCTATGAGTAATGCAACGGTTAATTCGGATACAGAGGTACCAAATGCTGATGCTGGAGCAAATTTAGCATTAACATGTACAGTATTAGAAGTGACGTTATATGGTTCAGGAAGTAGTACGAATCCAGATGCAGATTTAAGTTATTCATGGAGTGGACCGAATGGGTATTCAGCTTCAACAGAAGATATCACAGTAAGTGAAACAGGTACATATACTTTAACAGTAACTGATAACGATAATGGTTGTTCAGACATGAGTAGTGCAGAAGTGACTAAAGAAGTAATTGAGCTTCAAGTTATAAAAACAGATGTGACTTGCTTCGGACTTGATGACGGAGCAATTCTAGTAGATTATGTTACTGAAGGAGCAACTGTTACAGTTAATGGAGAAGGATATAATCCAGACATGTTATATGAACCAGGAACTTACACAATCATAGCAACTTTTATTGGTAATGATGATGTAGATTGTACGACTTCAGAAACCGTTACAATTTTAGAACCAGTTTTTGTTGATGTTCAAGTAAGCTCTACAGATGTAACTTGTTATGGAGCTGATGATGGTACAATTACTATCGAAAGTTTAAGTGAAGGTGCATTTTATACTATTAAGCTTAATGGCTTTGGGCCAGATTTAAGTGATCAAGATTATTTTGCTCCTGGAACATATGTGGTTGAAGCTAGCTTGATTGATGAGTCATTATCAAGAATGGCTTCGAATGAGGAAAAGAGTATTTCAGAAAGATCACAAAACCCGTGTGTCGATGGTAAACTAATCGTTATTAGTGAGCCAGAGGTGTTTATGTGTAGAATTGGTAAAAGTTTTGGTGGAACAGAAATCAGATGTAATGATAGAACTAATAATCACTTAAGTGTTGATCATATTGGAGGAGTTGGTCCTTATACGTATTCATGGACAATGGATAAGAAAGCACTATATGGAATATGGAATATTGAATCTGGTGCTGATCAGCAAACGATGACCTATATTCCTGGATTGCAAAGTGCTACATTTATTGTCGTAGTTACAGATGCTAACGGTTGTTCAACTACTTGTCAGATTGAATTGAATTCAACTTGCACAAAAGATGATTACTACAATTATTTCTCTAGAAACGCTGAATTTGATTTTGAGATGTTTCCAAATCCAACAAAAGGAAATCTGACAATAACACCTAATAAGTTAACAGGTAATAGCGCAGTAATTGAATTATATGATTTAGTTGGAACTAAAATTCTTAATCAATCGTTCAGTAAAATACGAGACAATAAAATTGATATTAATCTTTCAGGTTTAACAAGTCAAGTGTATTATTTAAAAGTGACGACCAAAGATGGAACAAAAATCAAAAAAGTTGTGATAAATAAATAACCAACCAAATATCAATTGATTATAGCAACTTTCAACACCTTTATTCTTTAAAAAGTTTAGAGGTGTTGTTTTTTTATTTAGCAAAAAGTTGATTAATGTCTTTGAAAGCTTTAAACTCTAAAGCATTTCCAGCTGGATCTAAAAAAAACATGGTTGCTTGTTCTCCATTTTGTCCTTCAAATCTGATATAAGGTTCAATAACAAAGAGAACACCTTTGTTTTTTAGTGACTTTGAAAAACTATCAAATTCTTGCCATGGAAGTACAACACCATAATGCGGAACAGGAACTGACTTTCCATCTACTGTATTGGTGTGAATTTTTTCATCAGACTTAGGTTTATAATGAATTACTAATTGATGTCCAAATAGATTAAAATCAACCCAATGATCACTACTTCTGCCTTCTTTGCAACCGAGGATATCTCTATAAAATATTCGACATTCTTCAAGATTATGGACAGGTATAGCGATATGAAAAGGTGATATTGTCGGCATAGTTTTGTAATTTATTAGTCGAAAATAATCAATATTTTTTAGTTTTATTCTATCTCTTACAATCAATTTTCCAAGTTGGAAACACAACTTTTTCACTAATATTTGTCCATTCACCAACCCATTTATAACCCGTTTTACTTATGTCGTAAAATGTCAATCTAAAATAGCCATCCGTTCCATTTGGTGCTTTTTGTTCTTTATACAGTACTATGTTGTCATCTTTCTTATTGCCTTCCCAAACTGGAAATTTAGTTGAAGGAGTTTTAGTTGAAAACCAATGTACGTACCATCGACTACTGTCTTTATTAAATTGCCTTATACTACCTGAATGTGAGCCGTCAGGTTTTAAAGTTTGATCTTGAACAGCAGTTCCGTTCATAATATATTTCCACTCCCATGTGATTTTTTCAGGAGTACTCCATGTGCCATCTTGATTGCGAGTTGTAGATTCACAATTACATAATCCTATCATTAGATTAAAGTCTTTAATTTGTTCTGGTGCTTCAGGATTTGGTAAACCAAAAGGATTTGTTTCAGAAACTTCATAATCATATTGTCCAAAACAAAATGTTGTGCAGAGAATTAAAAAAATAATAAGTGTAGTTTTCATATCTATTAGTTTTTGATTGAATTCAAATCAAACTAAAATAATTGTATTCTACTATAGAATTGCAGAGAGTGGTTTATAATTTGCAGTAAATAGCGTTAAGAAAACCTAAATTTATCTGAAAAAATCTTTAACAATTCTCAAATTACTCTTAGATATAGGTACTTGAGTTTCATTTTGAAGAATGAGATTAGGTGTGTTAGCTAAATTTAACTCTTTGGCTAAATCCATATTTACAATTGCTTTCCTGTGTACTCGAAGAAAGTTTGTGTTTAGTTTTTCTTCTAGTGCTTTTAACGAACTTCGCATGGTGTATGTTTTGTTTGAAGTCGTGTGAACTTTCACACAATAATCATCTGCTTCAATCCAACTTATTTGATCTACAGGAATAATTTTACGTTTATTGCCAATTTTAATGTTTAACACTGTAGATTTTTCATCAACTTTTAATCGTAATTCTTCATAAAGCTTAGTGTTACTAATCTTTAATTCTGAAAGTTCTTGTACTTCAATTTGAAGCTTTTCATTTTCAAAATATAAATAAAGGATCATACTTATAGCGATATAGCCTAATGTGTAAATCGGTGCTTTTTGATATGTAAAAAATGGAATGTATTCTGAAAACAATTCTGAAATTGAAAAGACCTCATTAGAAAAATAAATCTGTATTAGAGAAATAAGAATGATGTTGATAAGAACTAGACTAAAAATAACGCATACTAGTATTAAAATGTCAAGTATAGTTTGTTTTTTGTTTGCTTTAGTCTTGATGTGCCAGATTAAAATTAATGATAATAAAACCCAAATTAACCAACGATAAGATTGCGTTTTTAAAATAGTAAAAAATGTAACATCGTCAGCGATTTGAAATCTGTTGATATAATATAATTGTTGAAGTGTTTCAAATGTAATTGCAATACAAATGATGAAAGCGATAATTAAAACACTTCGTCTAGAGTTTGATATGGCTTTTAATTTTGAAAGCAATGCATTTATCGTCTAATTGATTTTGGTTTGTGATTTTTTTGTGAGTGTTCAAGTAAACTACTCAATTTTTTGAATTCATCTTGAGTGAGTTCTCTATATTCACCAACTGGAGTATTTAATTCAATATTCATGATTCTAACGCGCTTTAGAGTTTGGACCTCATAATTTAGATAATCACACATACGTCTAATTTGCCTGTTTAAACCTTGAGTTAGAATTATTCTGAAAGAAAATTTGCTTAGTTTTTCTACTTCACATTTCTTAGTCCTTTGTTTTAATTCTTCAAGATAAATACCTTGAGACATTCGTGTAACAAACGTTTGAGAAATAGGTTTATCTACAGTTACAATATATTCTTTTTCATGATTGTTACTTGCGCGAAGAATTTTATTTACAATATCGCCATCATCAGTCAAAAGAATTAAACCTTCACTAGGTTTATCTAAACGACCAATAGGGAAAATCCGTTTCGGATAATTAATAAAGTCAATAATATTATCTTTTTCAACTCGAGTATCAGTTGTGCAAACAATTCCTATAGGTTTATTAAAAGCTAAATAAACAAAGTTGGTTTTGTTATTTTGAACTACATTTCCGTCGACATGCACTGTGTCATTTGAGCTAATTTTTGTTCCCATCTCTGGAACTTCACCATTAATAGTAACGCGACCAGCTTCAATAAGTTTATCGGCTTCACGACGTGAGCAATAACCAGCTTCACTAAGATATTTGTTGATTCTTTTTAAGTCTCCAGGCATGTTCAAAAATACAATAAACTAATGACTTATGAAGTCTAAAATATGGGCATCTACAGTATCAGATTTTAGTCCGTGGCCAAAACCTTCAGTTGTTATGAGTTTTGAATTTTTATAGAAATTTTTAAAATCTTCGGCATCACTATATGGAATAATAGCATCATATTTATCATGAATTAAAAGACCTTGGGCAGTAATAGTTTCTGAAAATTTAGCAGCATTAAAATGTTCAGGTTTATTATTAAAACGTTCATGGACAATAATATCCATGGTTTTTGAAATTCGACTATTGTAACCCATCATATTCACATATCTACCAAATACATCAACAAAATTTGAAGGTGCACCCAATAATACTAATTTTTGAATTGTAGGTAGTTGGTATTTGTGTTGAAAAAAAGTTGTTGCCATACCTCCAACAGAGTGTCCGATAACAATATTAGCTTTAAACTTTTTAGCTACTGCATTAATACATTCAGAATAGATAACAGCATTAAATAGTTTTCCACCCGATCTTCCATGTGCAGGAGCATCAAGAGCAATGACATTAAAATCTAAAGCTTTTAGTTTCAAAATAAGATCTTTCCATCTCACAGAGCTACTTTCCCAACCATGGGCCAATAATATAGTATCTCTTTTTCCTAACCAGCGATAGGTCATAATAGTGATGTCATTACATTTAATATCTTCTATAAAAGCTGTCTCTAGAAAATCTTTTTCTGATTCTTTTAGTCGTGTTCGCTTTGGAGATGAGAATAGACGCATTGCTAAATTAGCAGCAGCTCTAGAAGAAAACAGGCTAATGAAGTTAATGATAGCTCCAATAATTTTTGCAATTACTTGTTTCATTTAATTTTCTCTATTAACTAATTCCATTGAAAAAGCGGGTCTACAAATAGCGATATATTCACAAACGTCATTAAATGGATTTGAGTATTGAACTCTTGTGTTTTTTTCTATTTTAATAGATTCACCTTCATTCAAAATCACAGTTTCCTCACCAATAATAAATTGTTTCTTTCCTTTAATTATAAAGGTGTATTCATCAAATTCTGGCGTTTGAAAAGGCTCGCTCCAGCCAGGAGGAGCAACCATATGTGCTATGCTAATTTCAGAGTTGCCATCAGTTGCAATTCCAAAATGTTCTTTTATGACTTTTCCGTCAGTAGTAGGTACAATAAATGGGGAGCGTTGTACTTTGTGTGTTCTCATTATCAATTTTTGTTTTCAGAATTACAGCGTGTCAAAGACTGTAAATCTGTTACCAATATAACATGAAATATTTGATTTTAGCGTTATCTGGTATTTGTACAGCTTCAATTTTTAAATCCATATTGAATTGTAAATTCGCAGGTAATTCTTTTTTATCTATTGTGAAAGAAGCATTTATCTCGTTTACAGAAATTACTACAGAATTAATAAGAGTTGCAATTCCTGAAATTTTGTAGTTGTTTTTTATATCTGAAAATGTACTTATCGAGGATATGTTTTTATCGGTCTTGTATCTAGAATCTTTAATGTGAATACTCTTGATTTTTGCTGTAGAATCAAGGGCTTGAGTTGGAGTGAGTATTAATAATGGCTTGCCAGAAGACGTGTCGTAAATTTCAATATCATTCACACTTCCTGAAAACTCATCTCCCATAATATTTTTTACTATGGAATCTGTAGGAAATGCTAATTCTAAATCTTTAACTTGAGTAGAATCAGTTAATAAACCAATATGTTGCTTTCCAATTTGAAAAGGATCTTGCTTTTTTTCTTTTGTGCAACTAACTATAAGTAATGCGATAAGCATCACTGCAACTAGGGATTTGTTCATGAGTTTTTAAAAATAGGGTGTTTTATTTCAACATTTTTGTCAATATACCAAGAACACTTCTAATAACTGTTGGACTTGTTAAAACCTTAACAATTGGGTTTTGTCTGGTACTTGTTCTTCTTGTTTTTCGTTTTGTTTCTGCTTTTTTTAGGGCTTCTTTTTCTTTTTTTGCTTTTTCTTTAGCTTCTTCAGCTTCAGCGACTTTTATTTTTTTGTTGAGCATTTCATAAGCGCTCTCACGATCTATTTCGTCATTATATTTCTTAGCTAGTTTAGATTTACCTAGCAGTGCACCCAATTCAGTTTTTGTCAATACATCCATTCTGCTCATTGGAGCTCGCATCATAGTTGCAGCTAAAGGTGTTGGTTTTCCTTTCTCGTTTAGAGCGGAAACTAATGCTTCCCCAATTCCTAGTGAGGTTAATACATCAGCAGTGTCGTAATATTCTGTATCTGGATAATTTTGAGCAGTAAGTTTAATTGCTTTTCTGTCTTTTGCCGTAAATGCTCTTAAAGCGTGCTGAACTTTTAATCCGAGTTGACCTAAAACAGCTTCAGGTACATCTGTAGGGTTTTGAGTTACAAAATATAAACCTACCCCTTTACTACGAATTAGTTTAACAATACTTTCAATCTGATTCAACAGCGCTTTTGAAGCTTCATTAAAAATCAAATGCGCTTCGTCTATAAACATGATAAGTTCTGGTCGACCACTATCACCTTGTTCAGGAAAAGTGGAATAGATTTCAGCCAAAAGACTTAACATAAATGTTGAAAATAACTTCGGACGATCTTGAATGTCTGTCAATCGAATGATATTGATATAGCCTTTCCCTTCGTTGTTAATGCGAAGTAAATCATCAACTTCAAAAGATGTCTCACCAAAGAATAAATCTGCACCTTGCTGTTCTAATTCAATAACTTTTCTCAGAATT
>NZ_JBGCCX010000009.1:0-28117 GCF_045105015.1 Psychroserpens sp. | reverse complement strand
AGTTACATAAACTCTATAATCTATGTAGCTGTTTAATATATTGTGTGTACCACACTTGTAGGTCTGATTTTGAGCGCCATTCAAAATCAAACTATTACTTGATCTAAACGTTCCCAAATTAGCACCTTCAAAATTTGTATTGGCTGTATCTACATTAAGATCATAAAAGGAATTCCCTGAACCATTAACATTTAAAATCACATAACTCTCGTAAATATCAGATTGAGAAAAAGATAATGCTGATGTAAAACACATCGCAAAAAGACAGCAATATAAAAAGCAATATTTCTTCATTGTTCTTTACTCTTTAAATAGTTTTATTCGTTTAGGGAACGAACATTAATTTATGTTCATTGAGGGAGAAAGGGACAAATGCTATTAAGTGTCCAATGAGGGAATTACAAACTTACAATCAACTAAACCATTTCAAACATAAATCAGTTAAACGGTAATTATTTACTTTAAACATTGTTTATCAGTTAATTAAATCGACAAAATACAACAACTATTGTAAGAAAAATAATATTCTTAAACAGGCGATTTTAATAAATCGCAAGTTTATTTAAGCACTTTATCGAACATTAATGCACCTCAACAATTGTATTCTAAACGTATTGATTATCAGTATGTTTTTAATTATATTCGTAACAACTAACTAATTAATCTATATGTTTAAAGCAGTATTATTTGATATGGATGGTGTTATTGTTGACACCGAACCACTTCACCATAATGCGTATTACCAAATGTTCAACGATGTTAATATTGATGTTTCTGAACAATTATACGCTTCGTTTACTGGACAGTCTACCATTTCAATTTGTGAGCAACTGGTTTCGTATTTCAACTTACCGCTTTCACCTCATACTCTAGTTGGTATTAAACGAGATCGATTTAAGTATTTATTCGAAAATGACAAGAGTTTGTCATTAATTGATGGTGTTCTTGAATTAATTAAAGATTATTATTCTAACGAAATGAGCTTAGTTTTAGCGTCCTCAGCATCAATGGATAATATCAATCGTATTTTTAAACGTTTTGATTTAGATCAATATTTTAAAGCAAAAATTAGTGGCGCAGATCTAGAAGCATCTAAACCTCATCCTGAAATTTTCATTAAAGCTGCTGAATTATCTGAACATCATGCAAATGATTGTTTTGTAATTGAAGATTCTACAAATGGTATTAAAGCTGCAAAAGCTGCTGGAATTTTTTGTGTTGGATATAAGAGTCCGCATTCAGAAGGTCAAAATTATTCTGAAGCCGATTTGATTATTGAAGATTTTGATAATATTTACTATTCGAAATTAGAAAAGCTTCTTAGTTCGGCTAGGTAAATTATTTTTTGTCTTTTAGCAAGTTGTTCTGCTCTTCAATTAGGTCAGTAAGTTTTGATAATAATTCAATATCTTTTGGTGTTGCGACAACTTTATTTTTTGGATCTTGAGCTTTTCTTCGCAATCTATTCATTCCCTTTACTACTAAAAAAACAGTAAAGCCAACAATTAAAAAATCTAGAAACGTTTCAAATAAAACTCCATATTCTATTGCAACTTCTTCAACTGTTACTTCTCCATTAGAATTTGCAACAGCATCTCTAAGCACATATTTTTTGTCTTGATAATTAAGACCATGTGTCATTAATGATAATGGAGGCATGAACACTTTTTTTACTAAAACATCAATCACTTTATTGAAAGCCGCGCCAATAATGATACCAATGGCCATATCCATCATATTGCCTTTAACAGCAAACTCCTTAAACTCTTTTAAAAACTTCATTTGTGAGACTTTGAGTTATAAATACAATATTACTCAGATTGTTTACTTTTTATAAAACTTGAGGTATTTTTTATAAGCAAGGAAACCAAGAATTGCAACTAAAATTAACGCTAACGCTATGTACTGATAGCTTAATATTTGTTGACCTGACTGATAAGAATGTAATCCTGATAAATAGAAATTGACACCGAAATAAGTAAAGATTATAAACGCAATCCCTATAATTGACGCAAAATTAAATCCGAATCGTCCTCTTAAACCTGGAATCAATCGCATATGAATAATAAATGCATAAGCCATAATACTAATAAGAGCCCAAGTTTCTTTTGGGTCCCAGCCCCAATATCTTCCCCAACTTTCATTTGCCCACATTCCACCAAGAAAGTTTCCAATAGTCAACATAACAAGCCCAACAGTCAAAGACATTTCATTGATAATTGTTAATTCTTGAATATTTAAGGACATTTTTTGCTTATTCTTTTCAGTTGTGAAAATCATCAATAATAATACTGTAATTCCAAGCATCATTCCTAGTGTAAACGGACCATAACTAGCCACAATAACTGCGACATGAATCATTAACCAATAACTATCTAAAACGGGTTGTAAATTTGCAATTGCTGGATCCATCCAACTTAAATGTGCAACCATTAGCAACATAGAAGTTACAAATGCTCCAGCAGCTGTTGTCAAATAAGATGTGTTTTTCCCTCCAAATATTCCATAAATAATTGACAAGTAATTATGTCCTTTAGAATTTGAAAGTAATAAACAAAACAGCATTGTTGCCCAAGCTACATAAATGATAGATTCGTAAGCATCACTCCAAGGTGCATGACCAGAAATATACCATCGTGCAATTAATCCTGCTGTGTGTAACAAAAATAAGGCTAAGATTAAAAACCCTAGTATTTTAATAATAAGGTCTAAAACTTTATTCTTATCCTTAAATATTTGCACAATTAGCAACACAAATAATAATAATCCAACATATAAATACCAAGTAAATAGTTTTTTAAAAATGTCATATTTGTTGTAAAGAATCTCTGTCTTAACTTTATCATCAGATAGCATGACTTCACTACCCAGTTTCTTTTGATTCTTTTTAAAAGCTTCTAGTAATTTATCAGCAGTTTTATAATCATTTGTTTGTTTAGCTTTATATAACTCTGATAGATAAAACCCAAAACTATTTTGAATAAATTGTCCGTAAATGGTATCGTTTACTTTCTCTTCAAACTGTTCTCTGTATTCAACAGGTGATATCCATGTGTTTTTTTCATCATTAGGAACAGGAAAAATCTTTAAGGAACGTCCTTCGATGGTATTGAATAGTAAATTAATACGTTGGTCTGTTTCCTTAAATTCTTTCTGATACCCATTAGGTACCTGAGTTTTATAGGCATCTTCTAAAAAAGGAGCCAATTTATAGCTTCCATCTTCCTTGAGAAAATCTGTTATAGATACGTATTTTTTGCTTTCATCTACACCAATTATATGTCTGATAGAATCCCCTTTTCGCTTTGCTAAATAAATGATAGGAACATTGTACCAAAATAAAGGACTCTCTTGCATGGACAGCATAACTTGGTTAGGGTCAAACTCTTCATAATGATCTCTTTTACTTACTTTACGCAATACTTCTGAAGCAAACGTATTCATAGGCATCATTCGTCCACTATAATCTTGAACTACTAATTCACCAAAAGCATCCGAATGTGATTTAGGTGCGATATTGGCTCTAATTACAGAATCAATTTCAGTTTTTGTTGGTTTTACAATGGCAATATCGTTGCCATGGTCGTGACCATCATCTGCAGTATGTTCTTGTGAAAAACCGGTTGTAGCAAAACACAATAACAGTACAGTTATTAACTTTGATTTTTTAACTTTAATTTTTTCAAGACTACGTTTCAAATCTGCAAATCGAGTGCCTTTATCTAAAAGAATTGCCATCAATCCGAAATAGAGTAACATATATCCAAAATAGGTAATCCAAGTTCCCCATTGATCGTGATTAACAGAGAGTTTTGTTCCTTTTAAATCTGGATCAAAACTTGCTTGAAAAAACCGATAACCCTTATGATCTAATACATGGTTCATATAAATGTGATAATCGAACTCTCCCATTTCATCATCAACAACGGTTATTTTACTTTCATAGGACGAAAAGCTATCTTCTGTTCCAGGATACACCTCAGCTATAAAATCATTGAGTTTAATACTAAATGGAAGTTCTTTAACCATGGATCCATATTTCAAAGCCACATCTAATCCACCTACTTTAACCTGTTCAAACTGTCCGCTTATGTACTGTCCACCCAATAGATTAACTTGCTTAGTTTCTCCATTTGCAGTAACATTTACAACGACACCATCTTCACTTCCTCTCAGCATTTGAGAACGTTTAACTAATTCAAACTCACCTTTAATCACTGGCTTAGGAAATACCATGGATAAGTTTGCTATTTGGTATCTAGAACGTAATGCTAGTGGCTGGATTGAGTCTTTAACTAACTTTCCAGTAGCTCTAGTTGACATCGTCATATAATCACCTTCAAATGGCGATTCTATAAAAATGCCATTACTTTCATCTGTAGTAATATTGATGGCTCCTTTTTTTGGACTATTCAGTGTGAAAATTAAATTGTGTATGAGTTGATCTTCACCATCTTTTAAGTAATGATTATGTGGTTCGCCACCAGAAGATTCAACAATTTTAAGATACGACTCTCCATTTTCATCTGGAACAACATCTATTTCAGCACCTTTAATAAATTTTTCTACAGAAACTGTTACTGGAGTTCCATTATAATCGCTAGTGAATTCAAAATCGTTATCTAATCGTTCAGAAAAATCAACACGTTCATTAACAACTTTACGCTGTGCTTTTCCATCGACAACATAATCACCATCAATGTAAGCTGTAACATATATATCTCTAGTTAAAATATCGTTAGTGGTTTCTCCTTCACGAATTGGCATCCATCCTTCATAGCCAATATATCGGGTAATTCCTGCACCAATAAAAATAAAAATGAATGCTAAATGTAACGTTAGTGTTGCCCATTTTTTCTTTTTGTAGAGACGGTATCTAAAGATATTTCCTATAAAATTAATAGTAAATAAAACCATTATGAGCTCAAACCACCAAGCATTGTAAATATAGTGTCTGGTGTAAGGTGTAGGTGACGTTTCTTGGCTGGCATCTAAGAAAGTCCCTATAATCATTGCTACTGCAAAAACAATAAATAAAATACCAGTTAAACGTGTTGAAAATAGAATATTGGCAATTTTTTTTTGCATAGCTTTCGTTTGATTGTTAACGTGACTTTTTTAGCTGTGCAAAGGTAACCATTTTAGTTTAGTTAGCTCTAATGAAAAAGACTCAAAAATGTGTTAAAAAAGAATCAAAAATTATTTCTGTCGTGCTTCAAATATCTTGAGATACATAAAGGTTCCCATTTTTCGAGCTCTTCGTTTTGCATTTTCAACCACGTCACCTTCAAACAACTCATCTAAAGTTTGAAACCATAAGTTTAGCCAGAAACCAAAATGCAATTCTGTAATTGAATGGTTAAATTTTTTATCGACCTTTACATGAGCCTCAAGTGGATTCCCATAATATTTATGCTTGAGTTTTTTTGTCATAAATAAACTGGTTTCCCAAAACGTAGTAAGATGGTCCAAATGTTGTTCCCAATCATGAATAGTATCATTAAAAAAGGGACCTAGCACTTTATGCTCTCGGATTTTTTTATAAAATTCTGAGACAAGTAATACTATATCTTCTCTATTTTGAATGTCGTGTTTCATGGTTTGTAAAGTTAATTGTTTACAACTAAATAGGAAATCAAAATAAGTTAATTTGTATGTCGTATTTCTATTGTATTTTAGCAATATGATTTCAGTAATTCTATTAGGAGCAGGCAACGTTGCCACACATTTGTATAAAGCCTTTGCGGCCTCAAACAATGTAACTGTAAACCAATGGTATAACAGAACTTTAGATACTATTGAGTCGTATAAAAACGACGTTGAGATTATTAATAATCTATCTCAATTAACTGAAGCAGATGTTTATATTCTGGCAGTAAGTGATGATGCAATTTCTGAGTTATCATCTCAATTACCTTTCGAAAACCGATTTGTAGTTCATACTTCAGGAAGTGTTAGTGCTTATGATATTGATAAAAAAAACAGACGAGGCGTTTTTTATCCGTTACAAACCTTTTCTAAATCTACATCAGTAAATTTTTCTGAAATCCCAATATGTATAGAAACCTTGGTTAGAACAGATTATTCATTACTCAAAAGTGTAGCCATTAGTATTTCAGACCACACTAAACGAGTGAATAGCGACCAACGTGCTTCTCTTCATTTGGCTGCAGTTTTTGTCAATAATTTCACTAATCAAATCTATCGCGTAGCTCACGAAATCACAGAATCAAATGGTGCTGAATTTGATATGCTTAAGCCTTTGATTTTAGAAACGGCTAAAAAAGTTCAAGACATTTCGCCTTACAAAGCGCAAACTGGACCAGCAAAACGCAATGACAAAAAGACGATCAAAAAACATTTAAAAGCATTAGATAATGCGCATCACAAAGCCAATTACAATTTACTAACTGAATCAATTAAAAAAACACATGGAAGATAAAAGCTATAAAGAATATTTGCATGATATAGACACCTTCATTTTTGATGTAGATGGTGTACTTACTGATGGCACCGTTACCATAATGACTAATGGAGATATGCTAAGACGCATGAATATTAAAGATGGTTATGCACTAAAAACTGCCGTTGATGCTGGATATAATGTTTGTATTATTTCTGGAGGAAGCAATCTTGGTGTTCAAAAACGTTTAGAAGGTTTAGGTATAAAAGACATTTATCTTGGTGCTCATAATAAAATTGATCAGCTTAACGAGTATAAAAACAAAAAGGATTTAAAGGATGAGAATATCTTATACATGGGTGATGATATTCCTGATGTTCCTATAATGAAACTAGTTGGTTTACCTACTTGCCCTCAAGATGCAGTTTACGAAGTTAAAACCATCAGCAAATATATTTCTCATAAAAATGGTGGAAAAGGCGCTGTGAGAGATATCATTGAGCAAGTTATGAGAGTCCAAAATAAATGGGACGGCAACTTTGACGCCAAATACGATTAGTTACAAAAAGAAAACAACTTATAAATCCATTGCTTTTGCATATTTTAAATCTGATTCGTTATAAAAATTTATTGCTCATTGTATTGGTGCAACTTCTTATACGATTTGCTTTATTTGAGCCTTTCCAAGTCGATGTAAGACTAAATATGATTGGTTATACATTGTTAATCATAGCTACAGTTTGCATTGCTGCAGCTGGAAATATTATCAATGATATTTACGATATAGAAACTGACACAGTCAACAAACCTGAAAAAGTTATAGTTGGTAAATCTATTTCAGAATCAATAGCATTTAACCTATTTATTTTATTAAATATTATTGGTGTTGGAATTGGGTTTTACTTATCTCTTAGTGTTGGAAAGAGTCCATTCTTTTCAATATTTGTCATTATTTCCGCAGCTTTATATGTTTATGCCTCATTCTTAAAGCGCACACCTTTAATTGGTAATATTGCTATTTCAATTCTTGTAGCAATGAGTATATTAATTGTCGGTGTTTTCGATTTAATACCAGCCATTACAGAAGGAAACAGAGCTACTCAAATTACTTTTTTTAAAATTCTTGTAGATTATGCAGTGTTTGCGTTTTTAATCAACTTGGTTCGTGAAATGATTAAAGATATCGAAGATGTTGATGGTGATTACAATGCACAAATGAATACACTTCCAATAGCAATTGGTCGAGAACGTTCTAAAATCATAGCTTTAGTAATTAGCATACTACCAATTGCTGTAGTTGTTTATTATATTGTCACTTATTTGTACCAACAACAAATTGCCATTATTTATTTTTTAATTTTTGTTTTAGCACCATTAATTTATACTACTATAAAAATTCACTTAGCAACATCAAAATTTCATTTTAAACACATTAGCTTTATGTATAAAATCATAATGGTTTTCGGAATTCTATCACTGCTACTTTATTCCTTTATATTGAAATAAGTCAATCATGTTAAGCGAAAAACTCAAAAATTACCATCTTATATTAGCTTCAGGTTCACCTAGAAGACAACATTTTTTTAAAGATTTAGGTCTTGATTTTGAAATTCGTTTAAAACCTGTCAAAGAAAACTATCCAGATCGATTAACACATTTTGAAATTAGTGATTATTTAGCACAACTAAAATCACTTCCATTTAAGAAAGAATTACAATCAAATGATATTTTAATTACCAGTGATACAATTGTATGGAATGACAATAAGGCGCTTGGCAAACCTTCCTCTAAAGAAGACGCATTCCAGATGTTACAATCTATGAGTAACAAAACTCACGAGGTAATTACTTCTGTCTGCTTTACGACAACTTCTTATCAAAAAACGGTAAATGCTATTACTGAAGTTACGTTTAAAATGCTTACTATTGAAGAAATCAATTACTACATCGACACCTACAAACCTTTTGATAAAGCAGGAGCATATGGTATTCAAGAATGGATTGGAAACATTGGAATCACAAGCATAAAAGGCTCTTATTTTAACGTTGTAGGATTACCAACACATTTAGTTTACAAAACGTTAAACAGTATGGTATAGTTTACATTCATTCGTACATTTACCAAACAAATTATTTTATATCTCAAGGTAAATGCTACGTTATAAATCCATTGTTTTAATTTTGCTCATTTGTGTGATTTGTTCATGCAAACAGAGAGAAACACACAACGATACTGCTTTAACCAATACAGAATCTAACATTAAGTCTGAGAATACCTTCATACTATCAGAAGCATTTAAATCTTATTGGTATTCGGGAACGGCTGAAATCACCTCATTTAAATTAGAACAAGCTAGATATGGTGAATTAAGACAAGGTAGTTCTGTATTAGTATTTGTTACAGAAGATTTTCTTCCAGAAAAACAAGTGAAAGCTGATCATTTCAACAATGCAAATACTTCAGTTTTAAAGCTAAACATGACTAAGAATTTTACAACTGGTATTTATCCCTATTCCATCATGCAGTCTACCTTTTATCCTATTAAAAATAAGCAACATGCACTAAAAATATCTTGTTCAATTCAAGAATGGTGTGGACAAGCTTACTCTCAATTGAATAATAAAAAATTATTTGAAATTAATTCTCATTCTTACTTTGAAAGTGAAGGTGATCAATATTTTAAATTAGATAAAGCTGTTTTAGAAAACGAAATTTGGACACAATTAAGAATTAATCCATCCTCATTACCAACAGGAACCTTAAAAATGATTCCTTCATTCGAATATATTAGACTTAAACATATAGAATTAAAAGCCTATCAAGCTTTAGCAGAACTAAACGAAAATTCATACTCGATTAATTATCCTGATTTAAACAGAACACTTACCATAAATTTCAATCCTGTATTTCCTTATGAGATTACTGGATGGGAAGACACCTATCAAGATGGTTATGGTTTAAATGCCAAAACGTTAACTACAAAAGCAACTCAGCTCAAAACAATCAAATCTGCATATTGGTCCAAAAACAAAAATGCTGATGAAGTATTAAGAGAAACGCTTATGCTAAATTAATTCTACCCTATATTTGCTATATAAGCACAAACAACATTTATACTCACTATGTTTTTTGAAACCCATCAAACAGAATTAATCACTACAGGAATTGTACTATTAATTCTATTGTTAATTAGAATCATTGCCAATGCAATAGTTAGAAAAATTGGTCGTAAAAGTGGCATCAATGATGCTCGTATCAATTTAATTTGTCGCTATGTAAGTGTAACTTTAATTCTTATAGCATTAATTATTGAAGCATTTGTATTTGGAGCACAATTAAAAGAACTTACTTTATTATTATCTTCAATATTTGCTGTTATTGGAATTGCGCTTTTCGCTATTTGGTCTATTCTTAGCAATGTAACTTCAGGAATTATTATGTTTTTTAATTTCCCATATAAGGTAGGAGATAAAATTGAAATTCATGATAAAGATTACCCGATAAAAGCCATTATTGAAGACATAAGAGCTTTTCAGTTGCATTTACGATTAGACAATGGTGATTTGGTAACTTATCCTAACAACTTAATTCTTCAAAGACCCGTAACTCTTGTTGAAAAAGATGCTATTGATGGCTTTTACAATACGGAAAATGAATCTCAATAAAAAAATCCTTGAGACTTTAGGTTTCAAGGATTTCGTATGTAATTAATATTCTATTTTTATAATACTGCTTTCGCCTTTTTATCAGGTATAATTGAAGATGTATCATATCCAGAAAACTTCTTCATGTAATGTTTTACAGTAGAGCCATAAGCATCTGAAAAATTCTGATGACCATAGCTTCTTAAAAACTTCTTTACGCTTCCAGGACCTGCCAAATGAGCTGCAGCTAAAATTCCTGATTCAGTGACTAAAATTCCATTGATTTTTTTACCATCAAAACGCTTAATGTCTTTTCTTAAAATCCATTTGTTGCGTTCTGCATTAGCTAAAAAAGCCTTTTCTTGTAATTCAGGGTTTGATAAAAAGTGATTCGGATTGTAAATCCCAATTAATTTTAGAGTTTCAGCTCCAAATTGGTACTTACCTAAATAACCTAAAGTGTTTACTGTAAAATAGTTTCCTCTTGATTCTTTAAATGCGACAGCTTCTTTAAATCCTGTGTATGATTTTCCTAAATATGGAAAATAAGCATGTGTTTTTTGAAAAGGATTTGAAAGATGTGTTTTAGTGGTTTCAGAAGTTAAAACTGAATTGTGTTGAACTGTAAAATCCAGTTCTAATCCTTCTGTAGAATACATAGCGACATCTAATGAAGGGCTCGGTTTAAGTGCCATAAACATAACACTACAAATAGCTAGAGGGATAGCAAAATAATTTCTTACTTTTTTAATCATAATAGCTAATTTATGTATGGTAAAAATTGTCCCCTTAATTACCTTACAAATTCAGTTTGCAAATATACGCCTTTTTTTAAATTACTGAAAACTAGCTGTTAAAGTGCTGTTAAAAGTAGATGAAATGGAACTTTGTAGGGCTTTTCTCGTTGAATTCTAGAGTTGGAAAAGGGACCTTTAACGTGTTAAAAATGTCAAACAACGATCGCAGGAACCTAGAATTTGTCTTTATTTTAGACAAATCGACGTCTAAACTTAGGTAATATTGACGCTGTCTATTTTGACTTATTAATAAGTTATCAACGATTTCATTTCTACCCGTCAACATTCCGTCTGCTCCATAGCCAAAAGCAATGTTTAACCAGTTAGGAATTTTACTAGATTTTACAAAGGAATTTATATTGACACTCAACCAATAAGTTTGGCCATTATAATCTTTCAAAAACTCTTCTGTAAAACCATCACCTAATTTATCAGGACGTTGATTTGCGTAATTGGTTTGATGAAATGAATATTTTAACAACATTCGCTGTTCTTTCCATAGTAACTCTTGTCCAATATACAAACCCGTACCTGCAGCATTTGCAGCCATATCTGACCATGAAAATCCCCATTCAGCACTATAACCATCTAAAATTTCTACGGCAGTTAAAAAAGTTAAACCTAAAGTAGCACCATAAATTAGCTGATCTTTTTTTTCGACACCACTCCACTGTAAAACATCTGCTCCTACTTTCCCTAATTGATACGCTGAAAATGCATGGCCCAATTTGTCCATTTGTAACCATTCATCAGTATCATTAATTGTATGAAATTTTGAACGTGGAAAATCGGCATACCATAACTGATCTAAACCAAGCAATGTTAGAGTTCCTAAAGAGATTTCAGTAATTACAACTGCATTTCTACGTGGTGTATTTAAAGTATCACTTGGCTTTAAAAACGCATCTAATTTGGATTGTGAAAATGAAGAAAACGTTACTAAAAAAACAAGACAAATATGTATCCAACGATACTTCACACCTATCGATTGATGCCTTGAGACGTTAAATATCTTTGATATTCTCTTGCATTTACATTATGCTGGGCTAAGGTTTTTGCAAACTTATGAAAGCCAGGCTTTTTTGCATTTGCTGCAAAATACAAGTATTTATGCTTCTCAAAATTAAGTACAGCATCAATTGCAGAAATATCTGGCATTGCAATTAATCCTGGAGGTAAACCTGCATATTTATAAGTATTGTAAGGTGATTTTATTTCCTTGTGAATATTGAGCACTCTTTTAATCACTGTATTTTTATACTTAGGTAATTTGTAAGCTGCAAATTTTAAAGTAGGATCTGCTTGCAAAGGCATACCTATTTTAATCCTATTCATATAAACACCAGCAATTCTGGGTTGTTCGCTCGCTTGTTTAGATTCTTCATAAACAATAGATGCAAGTGCCATGACTTCATCACGAGATAAACCAATGGACTTAGCTTTAGCATTTCTATCTGAATTCCAAAAGCGATTAAACTCTTTCAACATTCGGTCTCTAAAGTCCGTTCCAGAAGTGTTCCAAAAGACTTCGTAACTATTCGGAATATACATCCCTAAAGCTGTTTTTTTAGAAAACCCACTAGATTTTAAAAAATCTACATCTTTCATTGCGCTTAATAATGATATGCTATCTGCTTCAATTTGCTGACTCACACGTCCTGCTAATTTCTCTAGCGATTCTTGATTATTAAATGACAATTTAACTGGCAGATTACCTATTCTAATAGAATTGATAATATCGTTATTACTCATTCCTTTCTTAATCAAGTATTTTCCTGCTTTAAGATTTTTAGTGTACTTCTTCTGAGTTGCTAAGGCGTCAAAAGACTCTATGTCAATTAACAATGGCTCTAACTGTGACCTTACCTCTTCATAAGTAGCATTAGATGACACATATACATAAGCTTCTTTATTATTAAAAGCTGTATTAGGTTTAAACATCGCATCGTATACAAAGTATGCGAAATAAGCAGCAACTAATAATCCAATAATGGCAATTGCCCAAAGTATTTTTTTTATGTACATATTATTTTAAAATTCGTTGTAATAGGTATTCATTTTTGTAAGAACCGTTCACAAGGTTCCAATCTTTTTTTAGACCTACAATATTAAAACCGCTTGCTTTAAAGAGTTTTAAACTCATGTTGTTGTCTTCGGAAATATTACAATACAATTGTTTTAAATCTAAGTGATTGGCACAGTACGCAATTAATAATTTTAGCGCTTCTTTACTGTAACCTTTCTGTCTATTTGATTCGTCTTTAATCAAAACTCCAACTCCTGCACGTTTATTTTTAACATCAAAATCAAACACATCAATTAACCCTAAAACTACATCATCAGTATTACAAATCACCAAACGCAATTGCTTAACTTCAAAAATATCTTTATGAGCATTTTCAAGATACTGTTTGATTAAAAATTTAGAATAAGGTGTAATCGTACTGCTAATTTCCCAAACAGATTGGTCATTTTCAATCTCATAAATAAAATCTAAGTCTTCAGGTTCTAAAGCACGTAAATAAATATGTTCACCTTTTAGATTAATCATTATATATTACCTTTATAAACTTGAATTGCAGGACCTGTAAGCCATATATTGTTGTATACATTATCTTCGTTTTGAAATGATACTTTTAAAGGTCCGCCTTTAGTTTTTAATTCTATAGTATTTTTTTCTGTTTCACCTATATAATGCATTGCTAAAGCAACAGCAGTAACTCCAGTACCACAAGACAAAGTTTCATCTTCAACACCTCGTTCGTAAGTTCTCACTGAAAAATTGTCATTTGCATTTTTAGAAACAAAATTAACGTTGCTCCCAGACTCATTATAAGGTTCACCATATCTAATTTTACGTCCTTCTGTTTTGATGTCTATTGCATCTAATTGATGTTCCAATTGCACATGATGAGGTGAACCTGTATCTAAAAAAACATAAGAATTATGATTTTCAACTTGTGATACATCTTGCATTTTCAAACTTACTTGATAACCAGAAATATTAGCTTCATGATGGCCATCAATAGCTTCAAAAGTTGCATGAGAGGATATTATTCCTAAATAGTTAGCAAATGCGACAATACATCGTCCACCATTCCCACACATTGAACTTTCATTCCCATCGGCATTAAAATATACCATCTTGAAATCTTCCGATTCGTGATGTTCTAATAATATCAATCCGTCAGCACCAATGCCAAAACGTCTGTCACATAAAAACGCAATACGTTTGGTATCATTTTTGTCAAAAATTTGTTGACGATTATCAATCATCACAAAATCGTTTCCTGTTCCTTGATATTTATAAAAAGTCAATTGCATATGAATGCAAATATAGGAATAATGACACGATTATAACGTTGTTAAATGAGCGTTAAAAGTGACGTTAAAAATCGTTAAAGTTGAATTATAAAATCAATAAATAATTAATTTTAGTGTTACCTAATTAATAAATATTTAATACTATGAAAAAAATCTTAACATTAGTGTTTGTTTCAGTATTAGGTGGAATTATCACATTATCTGCCTACAAGCTATTCATTGAAAAAAAACAGGTTGTTACTGTTGAAACTTCTGTAGAACAGCCATTTTTTGTTCCAACAAATCACAAAGCCACTGCGGCAAATTTAGTTAGCGCTGAGCATCCAAGTTTTGTAAATGCTGCCGAGAAAACTGTTGATGCAGTAGTCCATGTGAAAAACACAGCTTTAGTTTCAGCTCCTATGAGCTTACAAGATTTATTCTATGGAAGACAACAATCTAAACGAGCGCAAATTGGTACAGGAAGTGGTGTTATCATTTCACCTGACGGTTATATCATTACAAACAATCACGTAATTGAAGGATCTGAATCTATTTCAATAACCTTAAACGACAATAAAATATATAATGCCGAACTGATTGGTTCAGATAAAAAAACAGATATTGCACTTCTCAAAGTTGAAGCTGAAGATGACTTACCATTCATTACTTTTGGTGATTCTGATGCTGCTCAAATTGGTGAATGGGTTTTAGCCGTTGGAAACCCTTTTAATTTAACTTCTACCGTTACTGCGGGAATTATAAGTGCAAAAGCTAGAGATTTATCTGGCAGAAATTCACAATCTTTTATTCAAACCGATGCTGCTGTAAATCCAGGTAATTCCGGAGGAGCTCTAGTAAATTCTAATGGTGAACTAGTTGGAATTAACACAGCCATATCCTCTCAAACAGGCTCATACATTGGCTACTCATTTGCAGTACCAAGTAATATTGCCAGAAAAGTAGTTGAAGATATTATCGAATTTGGAAATGTTCAAAACGGAATTTTAGGTGTATCACTTCTTAATACCAACTCTAGAGAAGCCATTGAAAAAGGTTTAAATGAAATTAATGGAGTTTACGTTGCTGACGTAACTGAAAAATCAGGTGCTGAAAAAGCTGGTATTAAAACTGGAGATATAATAAAAAAGATAGACAACATAGAAATTTCTAAATTTTCTGATTTGAGTGGTTATCTCAAAACCAAACGTCCTGATGATATCGTAAACGTGGAAATTCTGAGAGATGATGATATTAAAACCCTTCCTGTAGCGCTTTCAAAAACAGACATTTTAACGGTTGATTTCATGAATATGGAATTGAAAAATCTTTCAGAAGAGCGTAAAATCGAAAATGAAATTAATTATGGTGTAGAAGTCATTAAGAATGAAAATGATTGGCTAGCTGAAAACCTAGGCATCTCCTCAAATTATATTATTACAGATATCAATAATATTAAAATTAAGACTATTGAAGATATTTCAATATTGAAACAAAAATATGGTGCAAATGCAGAACAGTACATCAAGAAAATTGGACTTATAAATAAGAACGGAGAGCGCGAACAATTTGTTATTCGTTAAATCCTTGATAAGAGTTTTTAGAAAACCCATTATAATTTAATGATTATGATGGGTTTTTTATTTTTATAAAAAACGCTACGAAAACGTTTGAAATATATTATTTTTGCAAACTGAAACTGAGACGTTTTCATATTTTGTTTTATTAAAATGAAAACGTTAAAACAAAACAAACAACACACTAAATTTAAAACAATGAGTTTGAACGGAACTTATGAAAACGAATTAGCTTTTCAAGCAGATAGAAGAAGAGCAACAGTAGAATTTATCAAAATCGTCAGTGACCTTTGGTATGACAAATCTATCGAATTGGTATTGTTTAGAAATCAATTGATTGATCGTAACGTCAGTGAAATCTTAAATCTTCACGAGTATGCTGGAGAATTTGTACAAAAACCAATCTCAATCTTTGATTCTGTTGAAATAGCACAAGCAATCAAAACTTTAGATCTTCCTCCTGCTAAGTTAGACATCGGAAAACTAACTTATGAGTTTCATTTAGAAGACCAAAAGTATAGCAATGCTACAGGTTTTGTTGCCAATAAATTAAAAGACGCTAAGAAAAATAAAAACATTCAACCCAAAGATGTAGTTCTTTATGGATTTGGTCGAATTGGCCGTTTAGTTGCAAGAGAGTTAATGACTAAAACTGGAAAAGGTAGCCAGTTACGCTTGAGAGCTATTGTTACTCGTGGTACAATTGATGAAACTGTTTTAGAAAAAAGAGCATCATTATTAAGAAACGATTCTGTTCATGGTGATTTTTCGGGAACTGTTGTTGCTGATGCAAAAAACAGCGCTTTAATAATTAATGGTACGACAGTAAACATCATTTCTGCAAATGCGCCAGAAGATATTGATTATACAAAATATGGCATTAAAGATGCTTTAGTTATTGATAATACAGGAGCTTTCAGAGATAAAGAAGCTTTAAATAGACACTTAAAATCTAAAGGCACAAACAAAGTATTACTTACTGCGCCTGGAAAAGGAATTCCAAATATTGTTCATGGTGTTAATCATTTAGAAAATGATCCTGATAAAGTTGATATTTTTTCAGCAGCGTCTTGTACAACAAATGCTATTACTCCTATTTTAAAAGCTGTTGAAGATACTTATGGAGTTGTTAGTGGTCATTTAGAAACCATACACGCTTACACTAATGATCAAAATTTAGTAGATAATTTTCATAAAAAATACAGACGTGGACGTGCAGCTGGTTTAAATATGGTAATCACTGAAACTGGAGCTGGTAGTGCTGTGAGCAAAGCTTTACCTTCGTTTGAAGGTAAATTAACGTCTAATGCAATTCGTGTACCTGTGCCAAACGGATCTTTAGCAATATTGAATTTAGACTTAGAAAAGAAAACATCAGTCGATGCTATGAATTCTATGATGAAAAAGTATGCATTAGAAGGTGATTTAGTTGAGCAAATTAAATATGAGATGAGTGACGAATTAGTATCAAGCGATATTGTAGGAAGCTCTGCTCCATCAATTTATGATAGTAAAGCTACCATTGTTAGATCAACTGGTAAAAATGCAATCTTATACATTTGGTATGATAATGAATATGGTTACAGTCATCAAGTCATTAGATTAGCAAAATACATTTCTAAAGTTAGACGTTACACTTATTATTAGTAGTCTAAACATCTAAAATTATTTTTAAATCGTATATACCTTAGCCTCACAAATTGTGAGGCTAATTGTTTACTGATTATGGAGTAAATCTTCATAATTTTATTATATTGTTGCCTAATAATCACACAATTAATTTTACTGACCAAAATGAAATTTTTTAAGCCGTTATTACTGTCATTATTTGCTGTATGTTTTTTTACAGCCTACTCACAAACTACAGACGAAACAGATCAACTATCACTCAATAGTGGAACTATTGATAGTCAATTTGAATATGTTTTTAGAAAATCTGGAAACTTTAAAGGCACAAGAGGCCAAAAATACGAAGCGGTAAAGCAAGCTTGGTTACTTAAATTGAAAGCCAATGTTTTAGATTCATTAAAAACTACATATCGAGAGTTAGATGAAACACAACTAGTTGTGACTACCCAATCTAAAAATATAGATGATTTAAATACGGAATTGGCTAATACCAAAACGGAATTAACTAATACCATTGCAGAAAAAGACAGCATGCAATTATTTGGAATGCCAATGTCGAAGCCAAATTACAGTTTAACACTATGGAGTATTGTTGGTATTTTATCAGCATTATTATTATTCTTTGTTTATAAATACAGAAACAGTAATGCAATTACCAAGCAAGCCAAGTTATCCTTAGCAGAAACTGAAGAAGAATTTGAAGAGCACAGACGTATTGCACTAGAACGCGAGCAAAAAGTTAGACGTCAGTTACAAGATGAAATTAATAAGCAAAAGAACGCTTAAACATTATTATAATATTTTAATTAAAAATCTGTAATTTCGATTACAGATTTTTTATTTAGTAATGACTGTATATTAGTTTTTAGTTATTTTGCAGTCTTCAAACAATATACATGCGCATAGACATCATTACCGTTTTACCAGAATTAATTAAGAGTCCGTTTGAAGCTTCTATTCTAAAACGTGCTATTCAAGCCAATTTAGTGAGTGTACATTTTCATAACCTACGTGATTATGCTACTGGAGGCTACAAAGCTATTGATGATACACAATTTGGTGGAGGTGCAGGTATGGTGATGATGATTGAACCCATAGACAAGTGCATTACTAAATTACAATCTGAGAGAGATTACGATGAAATCATCTATATGACTCCAGATGGTGAACGTTTAAATCAGAGTATTGCCAATCAAGTCTCAATGAAAGAAAATATTATGATTCTTTGCGGACATTATAAAGGTGTGGATCAAAGAGTTCGTGATAAATTTATTACAAAAGAAATTTCTATTGGAGACTATGTATTATCAGGAGGGGAATTAGGAGCAGCAGTATTGTGCGATGCAGTGATTAGATTAATTCCAGGAGTATTAGGTAATGAAACCTCTGCCCTAACCGATTCATTTCAAGATGGATTATTAGCGCCACCAATTTATACAAAGCCTAGAGAGTATGATGGCATGAAAGTGCCAGAAGTGTTATTTAGTGGTAATTTCCCTGAAATTGAAAAATGGCGAGAAGCAGAAGCTTACAAAAGAACTAAAGATCGTCGTCCAGATTTATTAGATGATTAATTACACACCTGTGTTAAGGATTGAAGCATTGTTGGAGCTCTTTGCTATTTTACCAGTAAGACCCTCTCGACTTCGCTCGAGGTGACATAGCAAAAGCGACTGCTGAAAGCCTGACTCTACAAAGTAGAGTAACACCCAAAAAAAATTAATTATTAATTGTGGATTATCAATTATTAACTATCTTTGCAGCCACTTTTGGATTAACCTCTGGCGAGAATCGTGAATGTTGATTTGGAATAATTTATATAAATATAAAAAAATGAGTTCTTTAGTAAAATTTGTACAAGACGAATTTGTAACAAGAAAAGACTTTCCTGAGTTTAGTGCTGGTGATACAATCACAGTATACTACGAAATTAAAGAAGGAAGTAAAACACGTACACAGTTTTTTAGAGGTGTCGTATTACAACGTAAAGGTTCTGGTAGTTCAGAAACATTTACTATTAGAAAAATGTCAGGAACTATTGGTGTAGAACGTATTTTTCCAGTTAACTTACCTGCACTTCAAAAAGTTGAAGTTAATAAAAGAGGTAAAGTTAGAAGAGCAAGAATCTACTACTTTAGAGGTCTTACTGGTAAAAAAGCAAGAATCAAAGAAGTTAGAAAATAATTTTCTAAGTACATATATCTCAAAAGCCTTGACAAATGTTAAGGCTTTTTTGGTTATTAACTTTTGTTAATAACTTCGGTTTATAAAATGTGAATATCTATGTCTACTTAAAATTTGGAATTATCTAACAAAATCATACTTTAGCTAAACAATTAACAACAAACCTAGTTTGGTTTTAAATTAAATTTTGAATTTATGTTAAATTGTAATAAAGTAACGTTCTTTATATTAATTGTTTTTTGAGGTTTTGGAGTCGCAAGTGTATGCGTGTTAGACAAAAAAATCAAGAAGTTAATCGAGTTGTTGAATGTGCAAGCAGATAACAAACAGAGAAACGGAAAGCTTTGAAATAGTATCAGTAGCGAAAGTGAATGAGAACAGGATGAGCAATGTCTTTGAAATATCCAACGTGAAAACGAACAGATAGTGAAAAAGAGATCAAGAAAGGCAATTAAACCGAAACAGAGTATTAACAGGTCAATACATTTTGAAAGTTAAGAAATGTTTCTTTGAGATAGTAAAACTTGAACCGAAAGGAAATGTGGGAATGCAAATTCAGCGATTTCAACTTTAGCAGCAATGTTAAATAGGTCATGTGGAAGCTAAATCAAAAAAGCCATGTCAATGTAGTTTTCTACTGTGATATGGCTTTTGTTTTTATAATAACTTTTATCACTTTATAATAGTTGTTTTTCTTAAGCTACAATACCAATTTTCACTTTAATACCAGCTAGTTTTTTGTATATTTGCAAAGCTTAAAAATTAAACATTTGAGATTAAAATAAATTATATACATTCATGGCAAATACTCCTACAATTATTTATACTAAAACAGACGAAGCACCAGCATTAGCAACACATTCGTTATTACCAATCATCAAATCATTTACAGCTTCATCTGGTATAAATATTGAGCTTAGAGATATCTCATTAGCAGCTAGAATATTAGCAGTATTTCCTGAATTTTTAACTGAAGAACAACGCGTTCCTGATGCTTTAAAAGAATTAGGCGATTTAGCCAAACTACCTGAAGCAAACATTATTAAATTACCAAATATTAGTGCTTCAGTTCCGCAATTAAAAACAGCAATTGAAGAATTACAAAATCAAGGATTTAAATTACCAAATTATCCTGATGAACCTGAAAATACTGAGGAAAAACAAATACGTTCACGCTACGACAAAATTAAAGGAAGTGCAGTAAATCCTGTATTGCGTGAAGGAAACTCTGACAGACGTGCGCCAAAAGCAGTAAAAAACTTTGCTAAAATGAATCCACACTCTATGGGAGCATGGTCTTCAGATTCTAAAACTCATGTCGCAACAATGACTCATGGTGATTTTTGTCACAATGAAAAATCTGTTACAATCAATAATGCAACTGACGTAAAAATTATACACACAGATACAACAGGAAACCAAACAGTTTTAAAAGAAAGTACACCATTACTTGATGGAGAAATAATTGATGCTTCTGTGATGAGTAAAAAAGCATTACTTGATTTCTTAAAAAAAGAAATCCAAGATGCAAAAGACAAAGGCATTTTATTTTCATTACACATGAAAGCAACCATGATGAAAGTATCAGATCCAATTATATTTGGTCATGCAGTTCGAGTATTTTTTGCTGATTTGTTCGAAAAACATGCTGATACTTTTGAAGACATTGGTGTTGATGTAAATAATGGCTTCGGAAATTTATTAGGCAATTTAGAAGAATTACCTGAAGGAAAGCGTCTTGAAATTGAAGCTGATATTGCTTCGGCATTTGCTAATGCTCCTGATGTGGCCATGGTTAATTCTGATAAAGGCATTACAAACCTTCATGTACCAAGTGATGTGATTATTGATGCATCTATGCCTGCTATGATACGTACTTCTGGACAGATGTGGAATGCTGAAGGTAAACAACAAGACACTAAAGCTGTAATACCTGACAGTAGTTATGCTGGATTATATACAGCAACTATAGATTTCTGTAAAGCAAATGGTGCTTTTGATCCTACAACAATGGGAACTGTTCCAAATGTTGGGTTAATGGCACAGAAAGCTGAAGAATATGGTTCACATGATAAAACTTTTGAAATAAGTTCTAATGGAACTGTAGACGTTATCGACGCTTCTGGAACTGTATTAATATCGCATAATGTTGATGCTGGAGATATTTGGAGAATGTGCCAAGTTAAGGATGCTCCAATTCAAGATTGGGTAAAGCTAGCTGTTACTAGAGCCAAAGCATCACAAACACCTGCTGTATTTTGGTTAGATGATCAAAGAGCTCATGATGCTGAATTGATAAAAAAAGTAAACCAATATTTAAAAAGTCACGATACTAACGGATTGGATCTTAGAATCCTTTCTCCTATTGAAGCGACTAACTTTACACTTGCAAGAGTAAAAGACGGTAAAGACACTATTTCTGTGACTGGAAATGTGTTGCGAGATTATTTAACAGATTTATTCCCAATTTTAGAATTAGGAACTAGTGCAAAAATGTTATCTATCGTTCCTTTAATGAATGGTGGTGGTTTATTTGAAACTGGAGCTGGTGGATCTGCACCAAAACATGTTCAACAATTCACTAAAGAAAATCATTTACGTTGGGATTCATTAGGTGAATTTTTAGCATTGGCTGTATCATTAGATCATTTTGGAGATGTAAATAATAATGCTAAAGCCAAAGTTTTATCTGAAACTTTAGATGATGCTACTGAAAAATTACTAGCAAATAGAAAATCACCTTCTAGAAAAGTAAATGAATTAGACAATAGAGGGAGTCATTTCTATTTAGCCCTATTTTGGGCTGAGGCCTTGGCAAATCAAACTCAAGATATTGATCTAAAACATGAATTTGCGAAAGTATTTAAAGATTTACAAGCACATGAAGCAAAAATAGTTGAAGAATTAAATGCTGTTCAAGGTCAAGCAATGGATATTGGAGGTTATTACAATCCTAACGAATCGGATACCTTTTCAGCCATGAGACCAAGTGACACTTTCAACACTATTTTAAAATAACATAAAAAAAAAGACCATTTTAAATGGTCTTTTTTTTGGAACTATAATAATGACCAAACAAGAATTAAAAGCATGTCACGACAGAATTAAGCCTTTTATTCATAATACACCTGTGTTAACTTCTAAGCTAATCAATTCTCTTATTAATGCTGAACTATTTTTTAAATGTGAAAATTTTCAAAGCGCTGGCGCCTATAAAATTCGTGGCGCAACAAATGCCATCATGCAGCTTTCTAAAACAGAACAGCAAAATGGTGTTGTCACACATTCTTCAGGTAATTTTGCTCAAGCCTTATCACTTGCTGCTAATCGTTTAAATATAAAAGCTTATATCGTAATGCCGTCAAATTCTCCTAAAGTTAAAAAAAATGCAGTTCTAGAATATGGTGGTGAAGTGATTGAATGTAAACCTACAATTGAAGCTAGGCAAAATGCAGCAGATCAAATCGTAAAAAACACTGGAGCAACATTTATACACCCTTCAAATGATACTGATGTCATTCTTGGTCAAGGCACAGCTGGATTAGAATTACTTGTTGAACATCCAGATTTAGATGTGATATTTTGTCCAATTGGTGGAGGTGGATTAATAGCTGGAACTGCACTAGCAGCAAATTTTAATTCAAATCATTGTCAAATTTTTGGAGGAGAACCTTTAGAAGCAGATGATGCCTATCGTTCACTTATTAGTGGTAAAATTGAGACTAATGTGAGTACTAATACAATTGCTGATGGGTTAAGAACACAATTAGGCTCTCATAACTTTCCAATAATTAAAGCCAATGTAAAACAAATTATTCGAGTTTCTGAAACTGAAATAATTGAAGCAATGCGACTCATATGGGAACGTATGAAGATTATTATTGAGCCCTCGAGTGCTGTTGCATTTGCTGCAATTCTAAAAGAAAAGGAAAAATTTAAAAAACAAAAAATTGGTGTAATTATATCTGGAGGAAATGTAGACGTTAATAATTTACCTTTTTAACGTAACAATTATAAAAGTGATTCGTTTAAACCTAGTATAACATCAATCAAAAAAATTAATCATAGTTTATGAAATTACCTCTTAGAGTAATTCTACTCTTATTTTTATTAAGTCCGTTAGGACTTTTAGCCCAAGAAAAACATACTATTAGTGGCGTTATTTCTGACATAAGTAGTAATGAAACACTTATTGGTGTTAACATACTATTTCCAGAGCAACAAACAGGAACAATAACAAATGAATATGGTTTTTATTCCATAACACTTCCTGAGGGTACATATAAATTAGTAATTAGCTATTTAGGATTTAAAAATATTACTGAAACTATTGAGTTAACATCAGATATTACTAAAGATTTTAGCTTAATAGAAGCTACGGAATCTCTTGATGAAGTTGTAATAACAAAAGATATTGAGAGATTAAATATCAGAAAGCCACAAATGAGTGTTAATGCCTTATCTGCAAGTACAATCAAACAAATCCCTGTCGTTCTTGGTGAAGCAGATGTGATAAAAGCAATTACACTTTTACCTGGTGTTACAACTGCTGGAGAAGGTGCATCAGGCTTTAATGTTAGAGGTGGTTCGGCTGATCAAAATTTAATCTTACTAGATGAAGCTATTATTTATAATTCTTCACATTTATTTGGCTTCTTTTCTGTGTTCAATCCAGATGCAATCAAAGACCTACGTTTATACAAAGGAGGCATTCCTGCACGTTATGGAGGAAGAGTTTCTTCTGTATTAGACATCTATCAAAAGGAAGGAAACAGCAATGAATTTCACGGTAATGGAGGTGTCGGAATTGTATCTAGTAGATTACTTGTAGAGGGACCAATAAAAAAACAAAAGGGTTCGTTTTTATTCGGTGGACGAACATCTTATGCGCATTTATTTTTACCACTTTTTGATATTGATAATGTTGCCTATTTTTATGATCTAAACACCAAATTGAGCTATAAAATTAACCAAAATAACAATATTTATTTATCTGGATATTTTGGTCGTGATGTTTTTAGTCTTAACGATAGTTTTGAAAACACCTATGGAAATACAGTTTTAAATTTTAGATGGAACCATCTATTTTCTGATAAGCTGTTTTCTAACCTATCTTTGATTTACTCTGATTATTATTATGGTTTAAATCTTGAATTTGTAGAGTTTGACTGGAATTCTGGAATTAGAAACTTTAATTTAAAATACGATTTAAAACATTATCTAACAGATAAAGTAAAATTACAATATGGTTTAAACAGTATATACCACAAGTTTAATCCAGGTGAAATTGAACCATCTACTAGCACTTCTGGAATAAATCCACAAAAATTAATTGACAAATACGCCCTAGAAAATGCTTTGTATTTGGACGTTGAACATCAATTGAGTGAAAACTTAACAGCATCCTACGGACTAAGATTTAGTAATTTTTTACGTTTAGGTCAAGACGAACTTAATGTTTATGAGAATAATCAAGCTGTACTATTTAATGATGAACTTCAAATTTATGAAAAGGCAGATCCTACAGGAACAGAAAAATTTGACAGAAGTGATGTTATAAAATCCTTCAACAATCTTGAACCGCGTTTAGCCTTAGCTTATCAATTAAATGACGTGTCATCTGTTAAAGCAAGTTATAACCGAATGACACAATATTTACATTTGTTATCAAATACTAATTCTCCAACTCCATTAGATGTATGGACACCAAGTGGCGAATTCATAAAACCACAAATTTTAGATCAATATGCTATTGGGTACTTTAAAAACTTTTTAAATAATTCTTATTCTCTAGAGGTTGAATCTTTTTATAAAACCATAAAAAACAGAATCGATTATATTGATGGAGCAGATTTAATTGCTAATGATGCCATTGAACAAGTCATTCTAAATGGTAATGCCAGAGCTTATGGTTTAGAATTACTTTTAAGGAAAAATAAAGGAAGATTCAAAGGTTGGTTAGCTTACACGCTTTCTAAATCAGAACAACAAACCAAAGGAAGATCAGCTAATGAAACTGGAATAAATAACGGAGAATGGTATAATACAGCGTTTGATAAAACACATGATATTTCATTTACAGGAAGTTATGAGTTAACAAAAAAATGGACTTTTAATGCTAATTTTTTATTTCAAACCGGTCAACCAGTAACTTATCCTAATGGTCAATATGAATTTAATGGAATTAGAATTCCTAGTTATACCAACAGAAATGAATTTAGACTACCTACCTATCATCGCTTAGACATATCTGCAAATTACACTCCGAAACCAAATAAAACAAAAGGGTTTAGAGGAGAATGGGTTTTCGGTATTTATAATATTTATAATAGAAGAAATGCAGCATCAATTAGTTTTAGACAAAATAGAGATACATTTAGAAATGAAGCCGTAAGGTTAGCTATTTTCGGATTTGTACCTGCAGTTTCATATAATTTCAAATTTTAAAACATGAAGAAGTATATATATATTATTCTTTTAATTTTTACATATTCTTGTGAAGATGTAATAGATCTAGATCTACCAACTTCAGACCCAAAATTGGTTATAGATGCTTCAATAAATTGGGTAAAAGGAACTTCTGGTAACGAACAAAGTATAAGATTGAGTTTAACTGCCCCATTCTTTGAAAACGAAATCCCTCCTGCTTTAGGTGCACTTGTTAAAATTACTAACTCAAATAATGATGAATTTATTTTTATAGAAGAAGTTAATACGGGGATTTATAAAAATGATAATTTCACACCTCAATTAAATGAAACATATGAGTTAGAAATAATTTATCAAGGTGAGACTTACAATGCTACTGAAACACTAAAATCTGTAAATGAGATCACACGTGTTGAGCAAAATTTAGAAGGTGGTTTTTCTGGTGAAGAAACCGAAATCAAAGCCTTTTTTAACGACCCTATAGATGAAGAAAATTATTACTTTTTTGAGTTTATACCGAGTTTACCAATTACACCAACTTTAGATACTTTTAAAGATGAATTTGTAAATGGAAATGAAATCTTTGGTTTTTATGTTGAAGAAGATTTAAACCCTGGTCAAAGTGTAACAATAAGAAATAGTGGTGTTTCACAACGCTTCTATGAATTTATGTTTATTTTACTTCA
Source organism: Psychroserpens sp. (assembly GCF_045105015.1). GTDB lineage: Bacteria > Bacteroidota > Bacteroidia > Flavobacteriales > Flavobacteriaceae > Psychroserpens. The sequence continues at coordinate 1,465 of NZ_JBGCCX010000009.1, read as the reverse complement.
GCAAACTGATGATGGTGGAGGTGGTCCGTTTGAAACACAGCCAGCAACGGTTAGAGGCAATTGTATTAATCAAACTAATCCAGATAAATTTCCACTGGGCTACTTTAGGCTATCTGAGGTTTCTGAATTTACTTATATAGTTCAATAATTTTGGCGTTACACTTCTAGGACTTAATTATTGTTGTTGAAGAAGTGTCGTGCTATTCTCTTTATCTTTTTGAGTATAAACTCAAAAAGGATGTCGCTTCTATCACTAACGCGGATTATAAATTTTATTTATTTTTACAATATGACATTTATTAAAACAACAGAACAAGATTCAAATTACAATCATTTAGAAAAAATGAGTGTTGAAGAAATATTGAATCATATCAATTCAGAAGATAAAGCAGTTCCAACTGCAGTTGAAAAAGCACTACCTCAAGTTAAAAATTTAATAGAACAAATTGTTATAAAATTAGAATCTGGTGGACGATTATTCTATTTAGGTGCCGGAACTAGTGGTCGTTTAGGTATTCTAGATGCTTCTGAATGCCCACCAACTTTTGGTGTCCCACATGATTTAGTAATTGGTCTAATTGCTGGTGGTGATTCAGCTATTAGGAAAGCTGTAGAATTTGCAGAAGATTCTATTACTCAAGGTTGGGAAGATTTAAAGTTTTATAATATAAATTCAAAAGATATTGTAGTTGGTATTGCTGCCTCTGGAACAACTCCCTACGTAATTGCTGCTTTAGAAGAATGTAACATAAATAAAATATTGACCGGTTGTATTACTTGTAATAAAAACAGTCCGTTATCTAAAGTTTCAAAATATCCAATTGAAGTAATTGTTGGACCTGAATTTGTAACAGGGAGTTCCAGAATGAAAGCTGGTACTGCACAAAAACTGATTTTAAATATGATTTCTACATCTTCAATGATTAAACTCAATAAGGTAAAAGGTAATAAAATGATAGAAATGCAACTGAGCAATGATAAATTGGTAGAAAGAGGAATAAAAATGCTAATAAAAGAGTTAAATATTGATTTTGAAGAAGCTAAAATCTTATTAAATAAATATAAAAATGTAAGAATTGCTATAAATAATTATAATAATGGAAACTAAAAAAACAGATAAAGACAAATTAGTTAATGGAATAAAAACTATGGGGATTTCATTAATATTGATGTTCCTTGGTCCTAGCTTGTTTTATGTAGCTCAAAATAATACAGAAAAGTCATTATATTTACCAATACTTATCATAGCATTTATTTTCTGTATACTAGCAATATATTTTGCCTTCAAAGGTTTAAAAACAATAATGGATAGTATGTTTAAGTAATTTCCTCTTAACAATAAAAATTCAGATTGATATTTTATGTAAAAAAAAACGCCCTTACTAAATAAATAGTAAGGGCGTTTAAAAAAGGCGACGACCTACTCTCCCACAAATGCAGTACCATCGGCGCAAATGGGCTTAAC
>NZ_JBGCCX010000008.1:0-7460 GCF_045105015.1 Psychroserpens sp. | reverse complement strand
GTAGCGCTCCATAGATTCGTCATATCCAAATGTAGATGTGGTTGCTCCAATTTCAGCTCCCATATTACAAATGGTTCCTTTTCCAGTACAAGACATTCCTGTTGCTCCAGGACCAAAATATTCAACGATTGCTCCTGTTCCACCTTTTACAGTAAGAATATCAGCCACTCTTAGGATCACATCTTTTGGAGCGGTCCATCCAGATAACTTACCAGTTAATCTAACACCAATCAATTTAGGGAATTTCAATTCCCAAGCCATTCCTGCCATCACATCAACAGCATCTGCTCCACCAACTCCAATAGCAACCATTCCTAATCCACCAGCATTTACTGTATGTGAATCGGTTCCAATCATCATTCCTCCTGGAAATGCATAATTTTCTAAAACCACTTGATGAATAATACCTGCTCCTGGTTTCCAGAATCCAATTCCGTATTTGTTAGACACAGATTCTAAGAAATTAAATACTTCATTACTCGTATTAATCGCATGTTGCAAATCTGAAGTCGCTCCGTTTTTAGCTTGAATCAAGTGATCACAATGAACTGTTGTTGGTACAGCAACCTTATCTTTACCAGCTTGCATAAATTGCAATAAAGCCATTTGTGCAGTTGCATCTTGACAAGCCACTCTATCTGGAGCAAAATCTACATAATCTTTACCTCTAGTAAATGCCTGGTTAGGCTTTCCATCCCATAGGTGTGAGTATAAAATCTTTTCTGAAAGTGTTAATGGTTTACCAACAATATCACGAGCAGCATCAACGCGCTCAGCCATATTTGAATAAACTTTTTTAATCATGTCAATATCAAATGCCATATGTATAATTTATAAGGTGAATGTTCGTTTGTGTCCTTGAGTTCAAGGACTGCAAAATTACAAATTTTTAGTCAAATTTTAAAAATACGTAACAAAAAGTCCGAAATACTGAATATAAATCAATAAATAATGGTTTTCATGACATATAATTACATTATTACTAATTTTTTAGGTAATAAAATAATAAATTAACAATATGTGTTATTTAAAATAGGCTTTAATTTTTGAAGAATCTCTTAAATCTGTCATTGGTTTTTCATACAAGCGATACACGAGATAGGATACCACAAAGACAATAAGTACATAAACTAGTATGTAAATCACCAAATCTAATCCAGCCATAGTTTCCGAAGGAATAAAGTACTTCATCAATTGCATGATAATAGAATAATGGAATACATAAATAGCATAAGACAAAATACTGACGTATGTAATTGGTATTCTAATTGATTTTGGCGCAGATTTTAATTTGCTTAATAAAGGCAAAGTGCAAACGATGGCTAAAGACTTAAAAATAAAATACCAAACATTCCAAAATTGAGGATATTCAGTGATGTACCAACTCTTCAAAGGAATCAAAAAGTTTATTGAAATTAAAGCTAGAACTCCAAAAGCGCATGCTAGGTATTTAGTATTGTTCCAAAATTTTGGCTTCACAATAGAAACATAAGCTGCTAAAACACCATAATAAATAGCATCAATTCTATAAATAACTATCGATTTCACATTAAGCGTCCAATGCCTCATATGGCGTACCTCCTCACTGTGATTATAAAACAATTTAGAAATAATGAATGTGATCAAAATAAAAAGCGTCACTTGTAAGAACAGTTGAGGTCGAGAAGCATTCTTACGAAAGAATAAGACTAAGTAAAGCAACAGTGGACCTAAGATATACGCAAACTCTTCAACCGACAAACTCCAAGATTCGGGATAAAACCATGGCAGTTCAGTGCTAAAATTATGAAGAAAAAAACCATATCGCCAAAGATGTTCTGGTAGTTGATTTCCAATATAGATAGCTACTAAAATATTTATTACTAAGGTCAGATAATAGTTTGGTAAGGTTCTAAACCAACGTCTCACCCAAAAATAAGTCATATCCTTGAAGTTAAAATCTCTGGATGTATACATCTTGTATAGAATCCTTCCGATTAAAAAACCACTCAGTACAAAAAACACATCAACACCTAAAATCCCAAATACACTAAACAATTTTCTGGTAATTCCTCTCATATCAGGAACTATCCATAATATATGCGAACACATCACCATGAGTATGGCAATAGCTCTCATAAGGTCTAAGCCAAAAATTCGTTTTTCATAATCTATTCGCATCAAAAAAAGCCTTAGTTTTGTTTTGGTAGTACATTTAAAATGAAGTCCAAAATACTAAAATATACGATGTTGTTCATAGTTTTATTAACTATTGTTGGTGGCATCTACTATTTAAAACTTCCAAATAGACACAAAGCGATTATAAAAACCAAGCTCTACCATGGCTTAGGAATTGTTGATGAACGCTGGAATATTCAATCAAACGACACTTTGATTAAACTAGTTACTCCTACGTTAGTGATTGATAATATTTATAAATCGATGGAAGGTCCGAAAGTGGTTCGTTCATTCCAACTAGATAACACTAGAGATGAATTAGTTTGGCTAACTTCTTTTGAAACTAGAGCTTTAAGCACCAATGAGGTAGATCAATTATCTAACGATTATATCTGTCATTCAAATATCGATTTATACGAAGGAGAACACTACTCAAGATGGCAATTAGACGATAGAATTGGCGAACAATATCCTCGATTAACATCGATGAGCAATGGTATTGAGAGTTATAAATTTCCTGAAGGATTTGGGTTTCCTTTATTCACAAATGAAAACTTATTATTAGCCACTCAATCTTTAAATCACAATATTGTTGGAGACCCATTTACCATAAAACATGAAGTGAATTTAGGTTTCAAACCTCACAGCCAACTGATGAAACCTTTGAGAAGCAAAACTGTTTTTGTGATGCTTCCTTATGATGCTGAAAATCCGTTTCAAGGACCAACAGATAACAGTCCGAATATGTGCTTACCTGTTGAAACCAAAAATCATTCTTATAAAAATGATAGTGGCGAATCCTTATCTGGACATTGGGTTATTTTTCCTGGAACAAACACTTTTAGTTATGATATCACACATCAGCTCCAACTAAAAGACAGCACGACAATACATCAAATTGCGACACATTTACATCCTTTTGCTGAAACTTTAGCGTTGAGAGATAAAACTGCAGATTCGACATTATTTGTTTCTAAAGCTGAAAATTACAAGGATAAAATCGGACTTAAAAACGTGTCTTATTTTTCAAGTATTGAAGGTATAATGCTCTATCCTGATCATAACTATGAATTGATACTTCAAACCAATAATACAACTAAAATAAATCAGGATATGATGGCAAGTATGTTTATCTTTCTATACGATAAAGCCATGCATGACAAAATAAAAGCCTACAAACCTTGAGAGTATTGAGACTTATATTAGGCACTTTATTTATTCTTTTATTAAGTTGTAATTCAAAGCGAAATGAATTACCAGTTTTAAGTTATACTATTAATGACTTAGGTGAAAAAACAGTCTATAAGATCACATATGAAGGTTTTACAAATCAATTAGGTGATTCTTTTTCTTCGGAAGACCTTGAAGGTAAAATTATTATTGCTAACTTTTTCTTTACGCGCTGTCCGAGTATTTGTCCACCAATGCGAACTGCTTTAATATCTGTAGCTGAAGACTTTTCAGAAAACAAAAATCTAATACTAGTTTCACACACCATTGATCCTAAACATGATTCAGTTTCAGTATTGAAAAGTTATGCGGAAGCTACAGAAATTCCATTTAAAAAATGGCAGTTTTTACGAGCTTCAGAGGCACAAACAAAAGCTCAAGCAAAGCAATACATGACTAACTTTAAACCCAATGAAGATGGTTCAGACTTTTATCATAGTAGTTTTGTGGCTTTGGTAGATAAATCACAACACATTCGAGGTTTTTACAATGTACTCATCGAAGAAGACCTTACACGCTTAAAAATGGATATCAACCAATTATTAGATTAATAGTACTCTATCGTCGTATTGGGTGCTTTTAGATAAGTGTTAAGGTAAGTTTGCACCTTTTTATAAACTCTTTTTTCAGGATATACGATTACACCAATAGTGCTTCCAGACCATTCATTAAGATCTATGTAATAATCTTCAGTGTCATGTTTTACGTGCAACCTAACATGCTCTGGCAAAGCTTCAATGTCCTTAGAAGAATTAAAATGAATTTTACAATACTTAGGCTTTCCAGAGAAATAACTAAAGGCCAAAATATGATCGTAGAGACCGATAAAATTTAAAACCGGAAACAGAATCGCAATAAAAAACAAAGCCATAGATTTTGGATGCTTTATTAAAAATATATTTTTTGGCGACCATGATGATTTGTAAAACAAATAAAACAATACGAACACATTAAAAAAGGTCATTGGAAATACAATATAACCGTAACCCGATTTAATAAACGTCGCTAATATAATCGCGTGCATGATAGCGATTGACCAAACTCCAAGCTTCCTAGTCTTTGGAAACACTAAAAACAGTCCGAATGAGGCTTCTAAAAAAGGAACAGCATAAGTAAACATCATTCGTATCGCTTCTGGAACAAATGGGATTCGTTTACTTAATCCATGAGCCCATTTTTCAAAAAACAAAGGATTCCATTTGTGCATGCCACTCCAAAAGTAAGTCCCAATTAAAATTAAAAGCACACATTGTTTTACACGTTTCGGATTGTTATAAAACTGCGTCAATGCCAAAACCATAAAAATAATTTCAAAATAAAACGGTTGAATTCGATTTTGGTCAAGTAAAATCCAAAAGACATAAATTCCAATTACAATGCTACTCAGTTTCCAATTGGGTTTAAAAACAAAACCAAAAAAGCTCAGAAGAAATATAGATATTAAGAGGACATCTACAGTATAATTAGGAATTGGAATACCATCAAACAAAGACATTAAAGGAAATAAGCGTTCTGAAAACCAAATCCCAGGAGACATTGCCATTGGTATCAAAAATGCGAAAAAGGCAAAGCATCTAACCCAAAATAGCTTGTTTGTTTTAAGATTTTTAAGTCGACGATGTAGATTCACAAAGATTGTATGGATTAAAATTCCAATTTGGAAATTAATATACTACAAAAATCAATAAAAAAGATATGTTTATAGAAATGCTTAAGCTCTAAAATAAGCTTTTAATGATTTGCATATCAGTAATGCCTTCTGCTTCGGCTTTATAGTTTTTAATAATTCTATGACGAAGAATACCTTGAGCTACTGCTTGAACGTTTTCGATATCTGGAGAAAACTTACCATTAATTGCTGCATGAGTTTTAGATGCTAGAATTAAATTTTGAGAGGCTCTTGGTCCTGCTCCCCAATCTATAAACTCTTTTACCAAGTCTGAAGCAGAATCTGCCTTAGGTCTTGTTTTACTTACCATTTTTACAGCATATTCTATCACATTATCTGCAACTGGAATACGGCGAATTACATTTTGAAAACCAATAATTTCTTCGGCAGTAAATAGAGCGTTAACCGTAGCTTTCACATCGGTTGTTGTAGCTTTAACTACTTGAACTTCTTCCTCAAATGAAGGATACTCTAAATTAATAGCGAACATAAAACGGTCTAATTGTGCTTCAGGTAAAGGATAAGTTCCTTCTTGCTCAATTGGATTTTGAGTGGCTAAAACAAAGTATGGCAAATTAAGTTTATATTGATGACCTGCAACAGTAACCACACGCTCTTGCATGGCTTCTAATAAAGCAGCTTGTGTTTTTGGAGGTGTTCTATTGATTTCATCTGCCAATATGATATTAGCAAATATTGGTCCTTTGATGAACTTAAAATGTCTGTTTTCATCTAATATTTCACTACCTAAAATATCACTAGGCATTAAATCTGGAGTAAACTGAATACGTTTAAAATCTAGTCCAAGCGCTTGTGCAATTGTATTAACCATTAAGGTTTTTGCCAAACCAGGCACACCAATAAGCAAGGAATGTCCTCCAGAAAAAATTGAGATTAGTATTTGATTCACTACCTCATCCTGACCTACAATAACTTTAGCTACTTCGGTTTTAAGGGCATTATATTTTTTTACAAACTGTTCAATTGCAGCAACGTCAGACATACTCTAATTTTTTTCTGTTTTTAACCAATTACTAGTGAACTCACAATCTCTGTAATCTCCATTAATCTTAATGTAAGTATCATTAATTTTTTCTTCCTGCCATTTTGCAATTTCTAGTATTTGTTTGTCTTGAACTGCTAAATTTTTAATTTTCAAGTAGTCTTTCGCAAAATTAGCTTCATGCTCATCTATACGATCTGTAACCGTAAGGATTTTATATTTCAAATCATTAACTCTATCCTGGTCTTGTAATACTAGACTCACTTCACCATCATCTAAATCTTGAATTTGTCCATATAATTCTGGATCCATTTTAGTCAGTTCAAAACTAAAATCTTGTGTGTAAGGATTGATAAGTTGTCCACCATCATTTTTTGTTTCCTTTTCATCACTAAACTCTTTTGCAGCTTCAGCAAATGTAACATCTCCTGCTACAATACGTTCTCTAATGTCGTTAATTTTAGTTTTAGCAGCTTGTTTGGCTTCTTCAGTAATCTTAGGTCTTAGCAAGATATGTCTAATATCATATTCTTGTCCTCTAATTTTTTCTAACAGAACGATATGATACCCAAAATCCGTTTCGAAAGGATCAGATATTTCTCCTTCTTGCAAAGAGAAGGCTACATCTCTAAACTCTTTTACCATTCGTGGACGCTTTTTATTTAATGTGTATTTACCACCATCTTTACGTGATGGAATATCATCTGAATAAAAAACTGCTTTTGTTGTAAAGCTCGCTCCATTTTCAATAACATCTGCTTTAAACTCTTTAAGCCTATCGATTACTTTTTGCTTTTCAACTTCAGTTATTTCTGGAATAATAACAATTTGAGCCACTTTTAATTCTGTTCCAAAAACTGGACGCTCATCTTCAGGAATCGTATTAAAATATTCTCTAACCTCTTCTGGTGTTACTTCAATTTCAGATACAATCTTACGTTGCATGTCTGCTGCTAACTTTGCATTTTTATTGAGCTCAAACATTTCATCACGTAAACTCTGCTCAGAGTCTTTATTATAAAAAGAAAGCAACTCTTCCATCGTGCCACCTTTTGTTTCTAAAAACGCAGATATTTGTTGTTCAATGCTTGAACGAATTTCTAATTCATTAATTGGAATACTATCTTGAATGGCATGATGCGCATACAATTTATCTTCTAATAACTTACCAAACAATTGACAACGCGTAATATCAGCAGTTGAAACACCACGTGCTTGAAGTTGAATGAATTCCTTATCAACATCTGAATCAAGAACAACGTAATCACCAATTACTGCAACAACACCATCAATTTTAACACGGCTTCCTGCTTTTGTAGTATCCGTTTCTGTTTTTGGTTTTGCGACTTCATCTTCAATGATTTCTTGTGATACAACTATTTGCGCACAGAATGTTAAGAC
>NZ_JBGCCX010000007.1:0-15733 GCF_045105015.1 Psychroserpens sp. | reverse complement strand
TTTATATTGTTTTTTATAGCTTTAGAAATGATTTTAGGAATAACTCTTTATAAAGATGACGATGATGGTGGTATAACAGCCTCAGTGTTTCCTTTAGCATTCCCTCTTATTGCTGGACCAGGAAGTTTAACGACTTTACTGTCTTTACGTGCAGAGTTTGCTATTGAAAATATAATTGTAGCAGTCATCTCAAATGTTCTAGTAATATACCTTGTACTAAAAACTTCGGCTAAAATTGAAAGAATTATCGGTCCAAATGGTATAAAAATTATTAGAAAAGTATTTGGTGTTATTTTATTAGCTATTGCTGTAAAACTATTTGCTCATAACTTCAAGGAATTACTCGCTTAAACACTTAAAAGATGAAAGTATTTACCATTTTAGTAACAATAATTGCTATTGTATTAATCGGATTTAATGTGACACAAATCAACTTAGATGCTCCTTTTGAAGGTCAGAGTGTTGTTGCATTAATTACAATTTTAGCGTCGTTATGTGCGATTGCTTTATTACAGGTTTTGAGATTATCAAAAAAAGTAGATCAGAAATTAAAAAACAACAATTAATGTTTGATGTGCTCATTGTTGGAGGTGGAGCAGCAGGAATGTCTTGCGCTTTGGTTTTAGGATCTGCAAAATCTAAACCATTTGCAATAAACAAACGTATTGGCATTGTTATGCATCAGCGCTCTTCACATTTACAGAATGCGTTGTTTAATAATGTTTTGGGTTTGGTTCCAGGCACAACAGGTGCATCTATTTTAGAAAATGGACCTAAACAATTGAAAGAATTATATCCTCACGTGGAACAGATTGAATCAGAAAAGGTTAAATCAATCACTAAAATTTCTGAAGGTTTTTTAGTTACAACCAACTGTGAGACCTATACAACTAGATTAGTTGTTATTGCAGTAGGTTATACAAACTTGGTAAATATTAAAGGTTTAGAATCTTATATTGAACCACATCCAAGAGCAGTGCCTCAAAAAGAGCGCGTTTGGTTAAAAAATGAGAATCATTTAGTAGATAAAAATCTTTATGTTGCTGGAACAATGGCTGGATGGCGGAGCCAATTTGCGATAGCTTCGGGAAGTGGAGCTCAAGTAGCAACAGATGTTTTAACATTCTGGAATGATGGCAAACACACTAAGGTTCACGATAAAATCTAATTTAATTAACTTACTCGTTTAGTGTTTCATTGGATTTACTTAGTAAAATAACTTCTTCGATCATAGTATCAGCCTTATTCATAATTTGTTCTGAAACATTGCTGTTATATAGTTGACTAGCTAATTCTGCTTTGATAAGTATCTTCATTTGATCGTAGTAATTTACAAATGAAATGTTAGTCCGCTCTTTTAGATTTAGAAAGTCTTGAAATTTCTCAACAGTAGAATCACTTACACTAAAGTTTTTAATGAAGTCTGAAGCCTCAAAAGCAGTGTATGTACTTCTATCTTTATCTAACTCTTCAAAAACAAAATTGCTCACATAACCTCTTCGCTTAATGTAGTTGAGTGTTTCGTTTTGAGCACTTGTGTCTAATGGTACAAATACATCTGGAATGATGCCACCACCACCATATACAATCTTTCCATTTGGAGTCGTAAATTTTAAAGAATCTGCAATTTCAATATTTTCTGCATTTTCAAATTCCCCATTACTTAATCGTTTATAATAATCGTTGTAATAATCAGTATTATTGCCATTATCATAAGGTCGTTGAATGGAGCGTCCGGTTGGCGTATAGTATCTTGAGACAGTCAAACGAACCGCACTTCCGTCACCAAGAGACATTTCGCGTTGCACTAAACCTTTACCATAACTTCGTCTACCAACGATGGTTCCTTTGTCATTGTCTTGAAGTGCACCAGCAATTATTTCACTTGCAGAAGCTGAGTTTTCATCTAAGAGCGTAAATACTTGTCCTTCCTCAAAGTCACCACGTCGAGTGGCATAATGGTTTTCTATTTTTCCTGCTTTGTTTTTAGTAAATAAAATAAGTTTCTTATTCTCTAAAAATTCATCGGCTATTTGTTTTGAAATTTCTAGCAAACCACCTGGATTATCACGAAGGTCTAAGGCTAATTTTGTTGCACCTTGATCTTGTAAATAGTCTAGTGCTTTTTTAAATTCCTTATACGTAGATTCAGCAAAGCGATTGATTTTTATATATCCAAGATTATCAGTAAGCATGTAATAAGCATCGACACTTTTAATTGGGATATCTGAGTATTTAACTTTAAAAGTTAATAAGTCATCTTCACCAGGACGAAATACTTTAAGTGTAATTTTACTATTTTTCTCACCCTTCAATTTTTTAACAATAGCTTCATTTGTCCATTCGCTCCCGAATATAGAATCGCCGTTTGCCATTATAATTCGGTCACCTCCTTTTATACCTGCTTTTTCACTTGGTCCACCTTCAATTGGTCTAATGACTGTAACTGTATCTTTATAGGTGTAAAAGCTAACACCTATCCCAACAAAATCCCCTTTCATGTTGTCTGTTGAGCGTTGCATCTCACTTTCAGGAATGTATATGGAATGTGGGTCTAGGTTCTCTAAAATCCCATTAACAGTGACATCAACAATGCTGTCAGTATTGATTTTGTCGACATATTCATAATCAATATAATCGATAAGCCTATTAAGTTTGTCTTTTTTACTATTGGTTGTAAATAAACGATCTGAAGTGTCAGTGAAATTAAGTTTTCCACCAATAAACACACCTAATGCAATGGCGAGACCTAATAATAATGGTATATATTTTTTTTGAAAGTTCATTTATGCTTTTAAGTCTTCAATAAGTTCAAGATCTATTCCGGCTTTTTTCAAAAACTGCAGACCAGAATCGTCTTTATAGCCTTCATGGTAAACGACACGAATGATGCCGGCTTGATGTATCAGTTTACTACATTCTTTACAAGGTGATAATGTAATGTATAATGTAGAGCCCTTACAAGATTGTGTTGACGCAGCTACTTTTAGTATGGCATTAGCTTCAGCGTGTAGCACATACCATTTGGTGTAGCCTTCATCGTCTTCGCAGTAGTTTTCAAATCCAGTAGGTGTTCCATTATAGCCATCAGAAATAATCATTCGATCTTTTACAATTAAGGCACCAACTTGTTTGCGTTGGCAATGTGATAATTTCCCCCATTCTTTGGCGATTCTTAAATAGGCCTTATCATATCGAAGTTGTTTTTCTTTTGACATTTCATTGATTTAAAAAGATAAAACGAATATAGTCGCTTCAAAGTTTAATTACAAGCGTTATTAATTTGTAATTGAATTCGTTTCAAAAGTAGTAATTAAACAAAGGGTAGCGACATTTAATTTTGAAGTTTAAGTTAAAGTTTTACCAAAATACTTAGGACTTTCTTAATTTTTTAAGACAACAGTTTGTGTTGAATTAGCATAGGTATTAAACAACCCAGAACTATAGATGATATGACCATCACCCAGTCTCGTTTTGAAAACCTGAAAATCGTTTGGCAAAGAAAACTTAAAAAGATAAGGATAAATGCAATTACTACTATGCCAATTCCCATACCTAATGCAATTTCTATAATGTTTAAAAATGTGTTTTCAGAAGCTGTAGCTAACGCCTTAAACTCATTTGAAAAACCTAGTCCGTGAACCAATCCAAAGAATAGTATAATAATTATTATCAATCCAGTTTTTGAGTGAAGTGCTTTTTTTCCTGCAGTAAAAATATTGTATAACGCTACAACTGAAATGCAGAGGAGGGCTAAAAGCGATATGATATTATTATCAACATTAATAAAATTATATAATGTTAATGCTAAAGTTGTACAGTGTCCAATACTAAAAATGGTAATTAATAACAAGATGCGTTTCCAGTGTTTGAATGCATATGGAAGTACTAATGCGGTAAAAAAAAGAATATGCTCGTAAGCACTAAAATGAAGTACATGATAAATGCCGTCTTGTAGGTTGGATATGAAATTATCAATCATGGTTTGTGCATTTGGGTTACATCAAAGTTACATTATATAAATTACACGTAACACTAAAATGAAATGGATTTATCTTATAATACTGTTAAAGATTGGGGATATTAGATATTATTTATAAAGAAATAAGGAATACAAAACATTTTTATTTAAATTCGTGTAAAAGTAGAGTTAACTTAGATATAATATAACGTTAAACCTTTATGCTCTAACGTAATTTTTACTTTTTTAATTACAATTTTTTTATATCTTTAACCCTTAAACTAATAAAATTAAGAACTAGAACGATGAAAAGACTATTTTCTATCTTAGCCATAGCAGGATTAATGGCTTTCACTACTACTGTAAATGCAGCAACTACAATTCAAAACGAATTACCAACTGAAGAATTATCTTTTACCCAACAAGTAAAAGAGCGTTTTATAGAAGGTGGTCCATTTTTTATGGGTATCGTACTATTGTGTTTAATCTTAGGATTAGCAATTGCAATTGAAAGAATTATTTATTTAAATCTTGCTACGACAAACACAAAAAAATTAACTCAAAATGTTGAGGACGCACTTCAGTCAGGAGGTGTTGAAGCTGCAAAAGAAGTTTGTAGAAATACAAAAGGACCAGTAGCATCTATTTTTTACCAAGGCCTTGATAGAGCAGATGAAAGTATAGAGTCTGCTGAAAAAGCTGTTGTAGCTTATGGAGGAGTTCAAATGGGACAACTTGAGAAAAACGTATCTTGGATTTCATTATTTATCGCATTAGCACCAATGTTAGGTTTCATGGGAACTGTACTAGGTATGATTGATGCTTTTGATAAAATTGAAGCAGCAGGTGATATGAATCCTTCTTTAGTAGCAGGTGGTATTAAAGTTGCCTTATTAACAACTGTATTTGGTCTTATTGTAGCTATTATTCTACAAATCTTTTATAATTACATCATATCTAAAATAGACAGCATTGTTAATGATATGGAAGATGCATCAATAACCTTAATGGATTTATTGGTAAGACATAAAAAGTAAGACTCATTTATTAAATCATACATAATATGAATATTCAAAAAATAATCAAAATTGGTGCTTTAGTAATTAGTCTCATTGCAGTTTACTTCTTAGTAAGGATAATGATGTTAGGTGATGAAGCTATTGAAAGTGATGTCGCTAATCAAGGCGTATTAACTGGTTTTGCTAACTTAGCTTATGTTGTACTTGCAATTGCTGCAATATCAGCTATTCTGTTCAGTTTAGTTAATTTAGTTAGTCAACCAGAAAAACTTAAGAAAGCATTAATGTCATTAGGTGTTTTTGCACTTGTAATGGCTGTCGCTTGGTTTGCTTCTTCAGGAGAAGAAAGACTTTTAAGTGACGGTACGACACTAACCGCTGGACAATCACAACTTGTTGAAGCTGGTATCAAAGCATTTTATCTTTTAATTCTACTTGCAGCAGGTTTAATGTTGTTTTTCGGAGTTAAAAAGATGTTAAGTAAATAATAATACAAATTAAATTATGGCAAAACGATCAGCACCAGAAGTTAATGCAGGATCTATGGCTGATATTGCATTCTTATTACTCATATTCTTCCTTGTAACTACAACAATACCAAAAGATTCTGGTATTACACGTAAGTTGCCTCCAATTGAAGAAAATGACCAAGATGTAGTCATCAAAGAGAAGAACATTTTTACAGTATTATTAAACGGTAAGGATCAACTTTTAGTTGAAGATGAATTAATGGAAATTGAAGACTTGAGGCTTGCAGCAATCAAGTTTCTTGATAATGGAGGTGATGGATCATGTTCATATTGTAAAGGAGCTAAGGATCCTAAATCATCTGATAATCCTGACAAAGCTATTATATCATTAAAAAATGATAGACAAACATCTTATGCAGCTTATATTACAGTTCAAAATGAATTGGTAGCAGCTTATAATGAACTTCGTAATAGAAGAGCCCTTGAGATAGGTCCTCAAAAAGGATTTGCAAAAATGGATTATATCGCTATGGAAAAAGCCTATGATGATGCTAAGTTTACAGGAAATAAAGTAAAGCTGAAAGAAGTTATTGAGCAAATCAAGTTAGAGATTCCTCAAAAACTATCTGAAGTAGAATAAATTAAAACATAAAACATGTCTAAATTTAAAAGTAAAAAAGATAATAGTTTGCCAGCAGTAAATACGGCATCTTTACCAGATATTGTATTTATGTTATTGTTTTTCTTTATGGTTGTTACTGTTATGAGAGAAGACAATTTAATTATTGAAAACAGATTACCTCAAGCCGATCAAGTTGAAAAACTAGACAAAAAATATCCTATCAGTTACATTTATGCAGGTAAGCCCGCAAGAGGATATGAGAAATTTGGTACTGAAGCTCGTTTACAGCTTAACGATAAATTAGCTGAAATTAGTGAAATTCAAGCTTTTATTAATGCTGAAAGAGCAGCGCTTCGTGAAGAGTTAGTGCCTAAGTTAACGGTATCTCTTAAAGTAGATAAAGAAGCTAATATGGGTATTGTTGGTGATATTAAAAAAGAACTTAGAAAAGCAAGTGCTTTTAGAATTAACTATACAACTGCAACTGGAGATGCTAAGGCAAATCTAGACTAAGCAGTTTAATATTGATTAAAAAAAGCATCCTAACACTAGGATGCTTTTTTTTATTTTAGCTTTTAATAATTTGCGCTCTATTCCGTTATATTTGTGTTATGAAAGATATCTATTCTTATTTGTTTTTCTTGGTTCTAGGATGCTATTTGTCCTATGGTCAAAATTCAATAGATACAGCAATCCAAACAGATACAACTGCTGTAGTTGATGATAAATATAGAGAGGACCAATTCTACGTATCTGTGACTTACAATTTGTTAGGAAATAAACCAGATGGTGTTTCTCAGAGTGGTTTTTCTAGTGGATACCACTTTGGATTTATAAGAGATATGCCAATTAATAAAAGAAGAAATCTTGCGATTGGCGTAGGACTTGGAATTTCTTCAAATTCGTATAATCAAACTTTATTAATTTCTGAGGGTAATGATGATTTTCAGTACACGGTTTTAAATGATAGTGACATTGAGTACAGTAAAAATAAGTTTACAACTTACTTAATTGAATTTCCGATAGAATTTAGATGGAGAACTTCAACAGCTACAGATTACGACTTTTGGCGAATTTATGCAGGTCTGAAATTAGGTTATGTATTTTATAATTCTTCAAAGTTTAATAGTATAGAAGGCGATATTAGATTGTCCAATATTGACAGTTTTAATGCTTTTCAGTATGGATTAACCTTAAGTGCTGGTTATTCTAATATTAGTTTTCATTTGTATTATGGTCTCAATGATATTTTTAATGAAGACGCTAAGATTAATGGACAATCAATTGAAATGAATTCAGTGCGTATAGGATTGATGTTTTATCTACTATAATAAGTCTTAAATCCAGTAGTTCAATAAAATTAATTGTGGCATTAAGCCTACAAAAAATCCAATGACTAATTCTATAGGTGTATGTGCTTTTAAATGTAATCTAGATGTTGCAATTGCACCGAGAACAACACACATTAAAGCAATTGTTCCGTTGATATTGATTTTAAAATGAATTGCTAATGCAACTGCAAACATAAAAAATCCTGCCGAAGCAATCATGTGGATACTTGCTTTAAACTTAACTATAGCTAGTGCGAAACAGGTTATTGTAGAGATAAGCACTCCAATAAAAAAGAAATATAATTCTGGAATTTCGTTTTGAGGCAATACTCTTACTAAAACTAAGCAAATAATTAAGGCATTCAGTAATAACGGAAGCTTTCGTTCATTTGTGGTTTCAAGATAAACAGAGTCTACTTTTTTTAATGTTTTTAAAAGATAGTACAAAAGCATTGGAAGTATTACAGTTAATATCGTAACCGAAAACAGCTTAGCTTTAAGCACAGGATCTGGAATAAAACGTGGCGTTTTTGAAAAATAGAAAATGACTCCCAAAAGAGGCATAAGTAATGGGTGGAAAATAAATGAAATACTTTTTAGGAGTTGATCTGTCATATCTTTTTCCTCAATCTAGCTACAGGAATATCTAGCTGTTCACGATATTTTGCAACTGTACGTCTAGCTATTGGATAACCTTTCTCTTTAAGAATTGTTGCCAACTTTTCATCTGTAAGAGGTTTGCGTTTATTTTCTTCTTCAACTACAGTTTCTAAAATTTTCTTGATTTCACGGGTTGATACTTCTTCGCCTTGATCGTTAGTCATAGATTCTGAGAAAAACTCTTTAATCAATTTTGTTCCATAAGGGGTATCTACATACTTGCTATTTGCAACACGTGATACTGTAGAAACATCCATGTCAATCTGATCAGCAATATCTTTTAGAATCATTGGTTTGAGCTTGCGTTCATCACCTGTAAGGAAGTATTCTTTTTGGTAATGCATAATAGAGCTCATCGTCACAAAAAGTGTTTGCTGACGTTGCTTTATGGCCTCAATGAACCATTTGGCTGCATCTAATTTTTGCTTTATGAATAATACAGCGTCTTTTTGAGATTTACTTTTGTCTTTAGCTTCTTTATAGCCTTTCATCATATTGCTATATTCTCTTGACACATGAAGCTCAGGAGCATTTCTTCCATTAAGCGTTAAATCTAATTCACCATCAACAATTTTTATGGCAAAATCAGGAACAACATGTTCTACCATCTTATTATTTCCAGCATAAGATCCACCAGGCTTAGGATTAAGTCGTTCAATCTCTTCGATAGCATCTTTTAACTGCACTTCAGTAATGTCAAACTTCTGAAGTAATTTTTTGTAATGTTTTTTTGTAAACTGGTCGAAGGCTTTATCAATAATATTACAAGCGAGTTCTACATCAGGATACTTTTCTTTTCTGTGCAGTTGAATGCTCAAGCATTCTTGAAGGTTTCTTGCTCCAACACCTGCTGGATCTAATTGATGTACTTTTTGAAGGATTTGTTCAACAGAAGCTTCATCTGTATATACACCTTGAGTAAATGCCAAATCGTCAACAATATCACTTATTGAACGACGTATATATCCACTCTCATCTACACTTCCTACTAAAAATTCAGCGATATTACGTTCATTATCATCTAGTCTAAAAGTGTTTAATTGATTCGTTAAATGTTGTGTAAATGATGTTCCTGCAGCATAAGGCACACTTTTTTCTTCATCATCACTACTATAGTTACTAACTTGAGTACGATAATCAGGAATTTCATCATCACTTAAATAATCATCTATATTGATGTCGTCAGCTTCAATAGTTTCACTATCGTTATACTCATCATCAGAATTGTCAAATTCATCAATTGAATCTAGCTCTTCTTTGGTTTCTTTACCATTTTCTAATGCTGGATTCTCTTCTAATTCTTGCTTTAATCGTTGTTCAAAAGCTTGCGTAGGCAATTGAATTAACTTCATCAACTGAATCTGTTGTGGAGATAACTTTTGCGAAAGTTTAAATTGTAAGTATTGTTTTAAAGCCATATAGTTTTAGCTCGAATTTGTTGGTTTAATAATTGATTGAATGAACAATATTCATAAATCTACAAGAATTATTCCAACTAAACTTATTTTTCTTATTTGAATTGATTCTATATATAAAACTAAAAAAACCTGAGAGTATTTCTACTTACAGGCTTTAAGTTTTTTAAAATTCTGCGTTTTGAGGTGTTCTTGGATAAGGAATCACATCTCTTATATTACCCATTCCTGTAGCGAACATTACTAAACGTTCAAAACCTAGACCAAAACCTGAATGTACAGCAGTTCCGTATTTACGTAAATCTAAATACCACCATAATTCTTCCTCAGGAATATCTAAGGCTTTCATTTTTTCTTTTAGGACTTCCAATCGCTCTTCACGTTGAGATCCACCAACCATTTCTCCAATACCAGGAAATAAAATATCCATTGCACGAACTGTTTTTCCATCTTCATTTAAGCGCATATAAAAGGCTTTAATATTAGCTGGATAATCAAACAGAATCACAGGACATTTAAAATGTTTTTCAACAAGGAAACGCTCATGTTCACTTTGTAAATCAGCTCCCCATTCTTCAATCAAATATTTAAATTTCTTTTTCTTGTTTGGTTTACAGTTCCGCAAAATATCAATGGCTTCTGTATAGCTTACACGTTTGAAATTATTATCAACCACAAATTTGATTTTTTCAATCAAGTTCATTTCAGATCGTTGTGCCTGAGGTAATTTCTTTTCTTCATCTTGCAGACGTTTATCTAAAAACTCTAAATCTTCACGATTGTGTTCTAAAACATAGCCTAAAACGGACTTCATAAAATCTTCTGCTAAGTCCATGTTACCATCTAAATCCATAAAAGCAACTTCTGGCTCTATCATCCAGAATTCCGCTAAATGACGTGAAGTATTTGAGTTTTCTGCTCTAAATGTTGGTCCGAACGTGTATACTTTCCCAAGAGACATGGCATAGGTTTCAGCTTCTAACTGACCAGACACAGTAAGATTGGTTTCCTTTCCGAAGAAATCTTGCTTATAATCAATAGTTCCTTCATCAGTTAATGGAGGATTTTTACCATCTAAAGCCGTGACTTTAAATATTTCACCTGCGCCTTCAGCATCACTTCCCGTAATAATTGGAGTGTGCATGTAGTAAAACCCGTTTTCATTAAAATATTTATGAATAGCAAAAGATAAAGTCGAACGTAAACGCATTACGGCACTAAATGTATTTGTTCGTGTACGTAAATGTGCATTTTCACGTAAAAATTCAAACGTGTGTTTTTTTGGTTGAATAGGATATTCTTCAGGATCAGAGTCGCCTAAAATATCAATTGAATTCACTTGAATTTCAACGGTCTGACCCTTTCCTTGACTTTCAACTAAATCGCCTTTAATATGAAGTGCAGCACCAGTAGTGATTCGTTTTAAAAGCGCTTCGTCAGTGTTTTCAAAATCAACGACACATTGTATATTATTAATTGTAGAACCATCATTTAAAGCGATAAAGCGATTGGCTCTAAACGTTCTAACCCAACCTTTAATTTCAATTGGTTGTAAAGGAATATCTTGTGTTAATAATTGTGCAACTGAGTATGTCATTGTTATTAAATTTTATGCAAATATAAATGTTTATGTAATGGTTTCATCGTCTGAATCATTATCCTCTTTAGGTATAATATTTATTGAAGGTTCTTTTAAAACTTCTTTATTAGCAATATTTCTCTCAAGAGATAACAATAGTGAAGGAAGCAATAGTAAATTAGACAACATAGCGAATAATAAAGTTGCAGATACTAAAGCACCTAATGCTTTTGTGCCACCAAAACTTGATGTGGTAAATACAATAAACCCGAAGAATAAGACTATAGAAGTATAAAACATACTTACGCCTGTTTCTCTTAATGCAGCATATACCGATTTACGTATTTTCCAATGATTGGCTTGTAATTCTTGTCTGTATTTTGCCAAAAAGTGAATGGTGTCATCAACAGAAATTCCGAAGGCAATACTAAAAACCAATATCGTTGAAGGTTTAATTGGAACGTTTAAATAACCCATTAAACCTGCAGTAATAAGTAAAGGTAATAAGTTTGGAATTAGCGATACAATAATCATTCGGAAAGACCTGAACATATAGGCCATAAATAAAGAGATAAGAAAAATAGCAAGACTTAAAGATATGACTAAGTTTCGCACTAAATATTTAGTTCCTTTCTGAAACACTAAAGCTTTACCTGTCATGGTAACTTCATAACGTTCTTTTGGAAATACCTTATTAATTTTATTTTGAAGATCCTCTTCAATCCGCTCCATTTTATCAGTGCCAATGTCTTTCATAAAAGTTGTAATACGAGCGTATTGACCAGTACTATCGACAAAATTCTTAAGCATATCGACATTCGATGACGAGTTTTTTGCATAAGATAGAATGAAACTATTCTCCTGACTTGTTGGGAGTTGATAATATTTTGGGTTGCCATTATAGTAAGCCTGTTTACTATATTTAACTAAGCTTACAGCAGAAATTGGTCTTGATAATTCTGGTGTTTCAATAATGAGTTCTTCTAGTTCATTCATACGCTTAAGCGTACTTAACTTCATGACCCCTTTTTTACGTTTGGTATCAACCATTATTTCTAAAGGCATGATGCCATTGAATTCACTTTCAAAAAACTTAATGTCTTTAAAAAATGCGGCATCCTTTGGCATGTCTTCAATAAGGCTTCCAGAAATTTTTATTTGATAAATTCCAATAATACTAGCAATTAAAAGAATTAACGAAGTAACATAAATGGTAATTTTTTTATGTTTTACCATACGTTCAATCCAATCTACAAATCCACCAATCCAACGTTTATTCAGATGTTCTAAATGTCTTTGCTTTGGATAAGGTAAAAAGGTATAAATGATTGGAATGACCAATAAGCATAATATAAATATCGCAAGAATGCTTAATGATGCTACAATACCAAATTCTTTTAGAAGCTTACTTTCTGTTAGAATGAAAGTTGCAAATCCAGAAGCTGTAGTTACATTGGTCATTAATGTAGCATTTCCAATTTTTGTAATTACACGCTGAAGCGACTTTACTTTATTACCGTGAAGTTTTACTTCGTGTTGGTATTTATTAATAAGAAAAATACAATTTGGGATTCCAATAACAATGATTAAAGGAGGAATTAAAGCCGTTAATACTGTGATTTCGTAATTGAGTAAGCCAATAATTCCGAAGGTCCACATCACACCAATGCAAACAACAATAAGTGAAATAAAAGTAGCTCTAAAAGATCTAAAAAACAGGAAGAAAATGAGTGAAGTAACTCCAAGCGCTAAGCCTATAAAAAGCCCAATTTCATCAACAATATTTTGAGAGTTTAATGTTCTTATATAAGGCATGCCAGACACTCTTACATCAAGATTGTTTTTAGCTTCAAAATCATCAATTTTATCTTGAAGCGTAAGCATGATAAAGTCTTTCCGAGCAGGTGTGTTTACTATTTCTTTCTTGAGATATATAGCAGTCCTGATGGTTTTAGTATCCTTGTTGAATAAGAAGTTATCATAAAACGGATACTTTTTAAACAATTCATCTTGAAGCGTATCTATTTGTTCTAAAGATGTTATTGAATCTTTTATGAAAGGCTCTAAATCAAATTTTTCAGCCTCAGTGTTTTTGACTAATTTCTGAAGGTCTTTAATTGAAACAACGGTTTCGACTTCGTCAAAAGCTTTAAAATCTTCCGAGAGTTGGTTCCAAGCATTTAAATTTTCAACAGTAAACAAAGAGGAGTCTTTAACACCAAGAACAACAAGATTTCCTTCTTCACCAAAGACATTTAAAAAATCGTTATATATTACATTAACTTCATGATCATCAGGTAATAAGTTGGCTTCAGTATAAGTGAAACGCATATTGTCCCATTTAGAACTAAAGAAAATAGTTGCTAATATGATACCTATGAGTATACCAATTTTGTTACGCAAAATTAATCGCGCAATAACTTCCCAAAAACCTGTTGAAAATAATTTAAACATCTACCTATTAAAAAGGAGCGACAAAGGTAGAAAAAACCAAGGGATATGCTTTATAAATTAATACTAATTTATTGTGATTATAAGCTGACATTAAAAGTAAATTTTGCAGCAATATTATCTTCTAGTTGTGGTAAGTGATAGCCACCATAGCGATAAGCGAAACTGAGACCAAAACCAAAGAGTAGTTTGTTGATTTCAAAACCAGCTTCAGAGTAGCCTTTTTCTAACGTGCCAAATGTGATATTTTCATGACGTTCCATATCGTTCATGTTACCAAGAGCAAATCTCGATATTAACACCAATTGTGGCCTGTAGCGTTCACTTATCTTAAAAGGTTTTATAAAATGTTTTAATTGGAGTGTAGCAAAACGATCTGAAAAGAATTCGTTAAAATACATTGTTTCAAAACTATTCACACCAGCCACAGAAAAACGTTGTAAGACAGTTTCCTTGGTTATATTATTTGGATAAGCATGGTACAAGTGGGTTAGAGGAGTACTACCTGTCGCTAATCCACTGCTTAATACTATTTCAGAGAATACGGCATCATTGTAGGTTATTTTATGACGAGTTCTAAAGTCAATTTTTGAAAAATTGAAATCTCCCTTTATTACATTTTTAAAACTCTGGGTAAATTGAAGAGTAAATTTTGGAAATCCATCTTTAGATTCTTTTGTTTTGTTTTTTACAGTTTCGAATTTACTAAATGGGCTCCATTGAAGGCTTAACTTGGCAGTGGTAACATCAAATTTTGAAAAGCTATCATCATCAATTACAAAATTGTAATTGTAAGTTGGATCAATTTTACTAATTGCTAATTCAGTTTCTGTGGTTAAATGATTTGATAATTGATGCTCAATATTTATAGCTTTTGTAATGTGCTTGTGAAATAAATCAATATTTAATAATCTAGGTTCAAAAAACTGAAAGAAACGTTTGTCAGTAAGAAAACTTGAACTCCCAGTTTCTTGTAAATCGTCTGTATATGAAAGATTAATCCAAGTCTTAGTAGCCTCGTTTACTCTAAAACCACCACCAATTCTATATTTAAAACGATGATCTTTAAAGCCGTATACTACATAACTATTAATGCGATATTTTTTTGAAAATTCATCGTTGGTAACACCGCCAAGTCCAGATCTTAGCCCTTCATATTGATTGAATTTTATCAAATATCTAAGGTCTACATTTAAAAATCGTGTTGGAAAATAACCATTACCTAAATGTTTAAGATAATCTATTTTGCGAATGGTGTCATTTTTAACTACAGATGAGTCTTGCTGACTATTTGTTTCCTGAGAATGCAGTGCATAAGAGCATAGTGTTATAGATACTAAAAATAAACACTTATGCATTGAGAACTAATAATGGATTAATATTAATGGATTAAAAAAGCGACATTGTAATGAGTCGCTTTTTTTGAGTTTATACTGTCATGATTTCATTTTCTTTGACTTCAAAAATGGCATCTATTTTTTTAACGTACTTATCTGTCATTTGTTGTACATCAATTTCCCCATTTTTTTGTTGATCCTCAGAGGCACCTTCTTGATTTTTAATATCATTATTTGCGTCTTTACGTGCATTTCGCACGCCAACTTTAGCATCTTCAGCTTCAGCTTTAGCCTGTTTAGATAATTCACGTCTTCGCTCTTCTGTTAAAGGCGGTACGTTAATTATGATAGTTTCTCCATTATTCATTGGGTTGAAACCTAAATTAGCAACCATAATACTACGTTCAATCTCCTGTAGCATACTTTTTTCCCAAGGCTGAACAGTAATCGTTCTACCGTCAGGAGTATTTACGTTAGCGACTTGACTCAATGGTGTTTGAGTACCATAATAGTCAACCATAACGCTTCCAAGCATTGCAGGACTAGCCTTTCCAGCTCTGATGTTTACAAATTGTTTTTCTAGATGCTTTAATGCAGCATCCATTGCTTCTTGAGCCGTATCTAATATAAATTTTATGTCTTCGTTCATTTTAAAAAAACTTTAATTTGTAAAAAGCTTACCAAAAAATAAGCCAAACTTTATAGATTTACTTTAGTTCCAATATTTTCTCCAGAAACTACTTTCATTAAGTTTCCTTTTTTATTCATATCAAAAACGATAATTGGGAGTTTATTTTCTTGACTTAATGTAAAGGCTGTTGTATCCATAACCTTAAGGCCTTTTCGCAATACATCATCAAAAGTAATATGGTCAAATTTCACTGCATT
>NZ_JBGCCX010000006.1:0-6311 GCF_045105015.1 Psychroserpens sp. | reverse complement strand
GATATTCTTGTAGATCAAAAGCGAAAATTGAATTGGAGTAAAGTAACTTCAGATAATAAAATGCAACCTCTTGAAATCATTGAAGAAGAAGTCCTGATGAAAGATTTAGTGCATACTGGAGATATCGATAATGATGGTGATACAGATATCATTTTTAGGTCTTCAGATTATGTAATGGTAGATGCAGAATCCTTTACTAATAAATATAAACTAATGTGGTTAGAAAATGATGGAAAAGGTGTCTTTACTGTTAACCTTATTGGATCTTCAAGTGGGAATTCTCGAGTACTAAAATTGCATGATATTGATGGTGATGGTGATTTAGATGTATTTCAACCACATAGGAAGTGGGATAGTTTAGGGCTTTTTATGTATGAGAATACACAAAAAAGGTGATATTCTAAAGGCATATTTAATCCTTTAAAAATAATGAACGTCCTAAACTGTCATTTTTCACCCAAACTTCATCTTCAACTTTGTAATGGTAATTATAGCAGTTGATGACGTTTCCATTGTTATATTCAAATGCAAAATTATCATCAAGATTAATCATATTCATATAGCGGTTTTCAGAAATAGGAAGTAATTCAATTCTTGATCGTGTTCCTCTTTTATATAGGAGTTTTCCGTTTTCTATCCAAACCGTTCTTGGACCATAAGTGCCAACAACATCTTTAAATTGTTTGTCCAATGTTAATGAGTCTGTATTGGTTACATAATTAATATGAGCCAAAGCATCTTTTAAGTAATAATGTTTTGGGTTCGCTTTAATTGCTGCTTCATAGGCAATTTTAGCGCTATCTAATTGTTTGGCTTCAAATAATGCTTCAGCTTTTGATATGGTGTTGTCTATTTTCCAATAATAGAATGTCGAAGAATTAGAGAAGTCAATTTGCTCTATTTTTATCAAGTAATAATTATTAGAATCATTTTTAAAAAATGCTTTTTTCCAAATTCTTTGTAAGTCTGAAGTGCCAGATAAGAGATTGTCTTCTCCAGAAATTAAATAAGGCCAAACCCTTTGGTTAGAGACATATTGCAATAATGTGTTATTTTCAACCCAAAATTCGTAGGTTTGCTCGTTGTAATTAGACCTATAAATACCTTCAAAAGCCTTTAAATCTACTTTTGTTACTTTGTTTGTTTTTAAATAGGTTATGGCGTCTTTAAAAATTTTAGTTTGATGCTTTTTTTCAGGAACTAGCAAATCAATTTTGTTTAAGTTTTTTTCTGCACCTTTTATATCGCCTTTAAATAACTGTGGTAGAATTTTTGCAACAAATAGATTAGCGTTAGGCATTAAGAATTCTAGTCTGTTTAATTCATCTATGACTTGTTCTTCCTCATCATTCATAATAGCGGCATAAATATAATCACTACCATGTACAAAAGTCGGCGCATTTTTATAATTGTTGTAAGCTAGACTAGTATAGTCTTTTATGTTTTTTGTACGACCATAAAGATTATAAAGAAGTCTTGTGTAAGTTTTGTCACTTGGGTCAACCTCTAGTTGTAATTTTATAAGTGCTTCTGCATTATCAAACTCGTCGTAGGCTAAATTTTTTAGAATTAAGGATTCGCCACGTTTTTGTAGAGGGAGCTTATAACTGTATTTGTAAGCGTTATCTGCAAGCGTTCGCTCTTCAAATTTACTATGATTAAAAGTAAGTCTGTATTTCGCATATCCTAAATACGCCAAAGCAAACGTGCTATCTTCTTTTATGGCATTTTCGTAATCATTATTTCTAAAGTACTCTAATGCTTTTAATGAGTTACTTGTGAAGTCTTCAACGTCTAAATCTATATATTTAGGTAAATTCAATTCACTCGATGTAAAATTATCAGTTACAAAATTGGTGATGTCATCAATAAGGCTTAATAAATTATCGCCTTCAAACAAACGTTGTTTAGTGATTTCGGCATTTCTTGCGTCTCTAATATACGTTGTGATATAGTATTTACCGTCTTTGACATCAAATTCGCCATCGATGTAATAATCATTAAAAAGACTTGCTCCATTAACTTTATCTGTTGTGTTTGTACTATAAGCAATTCTTGGTGTTAGATTTTTGTTTTGTAGTAAATCTTGGTAGAGTAGTTTAGAAATCCCAAAGTCCATCCAAGCATAAGAGCTATCTTTTGTTTTGGGTTCAAAATTAAAAATATAAAAGCCTGTTCTAAATTCTTCTTTGGTGATTAAGGCAGTTTTTTGTTCCCCTTGTGCGTTTTTATAGTCAATTGATTTGGTTGTTGCGCCTAAATCACTGTTGCCAAAGCCAAAATACAATCCGACACTTAAAAGAATTAAGTTTAGTGGGAAAATGATTTTCTCTCTGAGTTTTAAAATACGTTTATTGATACGTTCTTGATGGTATAGGTAAATCAATAACGACGGAATAATACCAATAAAAAACCAAAGCATCATATCTACCCAATACGGTGAAATACTATAGCGTATTAATACCCAGTCTACAAACTGAAGAAGTGTCCAGGCAGCAACAAGATAGGCTGCAAAGAACTGTAATGTCTTCATCCATTGTTTTTGAGTTTTCTTTGCGGTCATTTGGTTGGTTATTAAAAGAGGTTTGGTTTGTAAATGAAGGACAAAGTCTATATGATGTTCAATATAGTAACTAATTTAATGTATATGTATTTGTTATGCTGTAAAAGTTACATTAAAGTGCTTTAATTCAACTTAATGAGTCAGGAAAAATTAAAGGAAAATAGAATCTATTTATCTTTCAGTAAATAATTATTATCAGCTTCAAGGCGTTTCCAATCCATCAACTCAGAATCAAATGTGTATGGCACAGAAGCGGGCTGACCATTAGGATTCTTTTCAAACTGCATATAAGTTCCAAGCTTAGATAAATACATATAAGTACTATCTGACATGGCTAGTAATTTTACTTTTGGTAAATCGATACTTTCGTCTTTACGCTTGTAATAAAAGTTTCCATCTTCTATCCAGAATTTTCTAGCGCCATAATTTCCAGCAAAAGTTTCGTGCTGTTTTAATAGTGCATCTTTGTCATTGTTTGAGATGTAATCTATATGCGACAAAATATTATTAATGTAAAGATGCTTTGGATTGTTTTTAATGGCAATCTTATACAAAGATTTAGCTTTTTCAAGATCTCCTTTTTCAAAAGCATTATCTGCTTCTTTCATTGAATCATCAAGTTTCCAAAACCAAAATGTATTTTTTCCATTCCAGTAATACACTAGATTTTTAACACCTATTGTTTTTCCTGATTCGTCTTTAACCAAATCTAAGCGCCATGTCAAATCTCCAACAAATCCTCCGCCAACAGACATTGGTCCAGCTGGAATAACTCTCATCATATCTTGATGAGAAGCAAATTTTATCAGCCGATCTTCTTCCATCCAAAACTCCAAAGTTTGCTCGTTATAGCTTGAGGTGTATTCACCAACAAACGCTCTAAGATCTTCGATTTTTGGTGTGTTATTTTTTATGTAATTAATTATAGTGTCATAAACTTGAAGTCGATCATTTCTAACGTTATTTTGAAACTTTAGTTCTTCTATTATTTTTTCAGCTTCATCAATATTACCTGAAAGGATTAAAGGCGATAATTTTATTTTTTTAATTTCCGGACTTATAATTTCATAAGGTTTTAAAGCTTCCAGTAATTTTTTTTCTCCACCATCGATAAGCATCGCTTCGGCTAAATTCATGCCATTTTCAGCTTTAGGTTCTCGTTCAAAAAGTTCTTCCGAAGCCTTCAAATAAGCTTTCGATTGCTTCGTGTCTCCATAAATAGAAAACAATACCTGATTGTAAAATTCATTACTTGGATCAACTTCCAGTTGTAATTTTACTTGTTTTTCAGCCTCATCATATTTGTTGTAAGCTAAACTTCGTTGTATGAAAACTTCTAATTGTTTTTGAAGTGGTAATTTGTTTTTATAAGCAAAAGCTTTATCGATAATATCTTGAGTTTCAAGTTTTCCTCTATTGTATAGACTATTACGTTTTGCATTCTCAAGATAGGCTAAAGCAAAGGTTTTGTCAATACTATATGCTTTACTGTAATTCCCATTTACAAAAGCTTCAATTGCAGGAAGAGAATTACTCATGAATTCATTAATTGGCAAATCCACATAATTAAAAACATCACGCTCCACAAATCCAGATTCTGAAGTTACAAAAACACTAATGTCATCAAGAAGGTTTAATACGTTCGTGCCTTTAAGCGTCAGTTCTTTGAGTATTTTACCATTAGTTGCTTGTCTTATGTAGGTCGTAATTTCGTATTCGTCTCCTATTTTCTTGTATTTACCGTCTACATAAAATTCATAAAATAAAGAGGCATCTCTAATTTTATCTGTTGTAGAGGTTAAATGCATAAAGTCAGGACTTAAATTTTTATTTTGTAATAAGTCGTCATGGAGAATTCTACCAATCCCATAGCGCATCCATTGCGTTGTACTATCTTGAACTTCTTGCTTAAAACCAAAAATTGGAAAACCTACTCTAAATTCTTCTTTAGTGATCGTTTTTGTTTCTGTTTGTCCTTCTGCATTTTCATAAGTGATATTTTTGGTTGTCGCTCCTAAATCACTATTTCCAAATCCGAAATAAATTGTAATAATCAGTAATAGAATGTTTAACGGAAAAATAATCTTTTCGCGAAGCTTTAAGATGCGCTTATTTATGCGTTCTTGGTTATAGAGGTAAATGAGTAATGATGGAATAATACCAATGAAAAACCATAGTAGAACATCAACCCAATATGGCGAAATATTATACCGATTTAGAATCCAATCGATAAACTGTAAGAAAGTCCAAGCAGCAACTAGGTATCCTGCAAGAAATTGTAAAGTTTTAAACCATTTTTTTTTGTTCATAGCAATAAACAGCTTTGAAAAGCTAATATCGAAGATAATAATAATTAATGGAAACTATCATATCTCGATTGATATTCTCTTGTTTAAAATAGATTATATTTAAGCAGAAATCTCTAATAGAATAGAAATGATATTTAACAGATTGTTATTTGTGGTTTTAGTAACATTTTTTTTGGCTTGTAACGACGCACAGCATAAAAAAAATAATAAAGAAGCAGCACTCGTTGAGGTAGTTGAAGTGCCCGTTTTAAATTTAGAACAAGCCAATAGATTGGCGCAATTACCTATAGATTGTATCCAAACGGAATACCCTAATAAATTAAATCAAGTAATTGGAAGTGATGACGATTTGCAATCACCTGAAGCCTTACATCCATCATTTTATGGTTGTTTTGACTGGCATTCTGCAGTTCATGGCCATTGGAGTTTGGTAAGTTTGCTCAAACAATTCCCAAATCTTAAACAACGAGATCAAGTCATCAAAATGCTTTTGCAAAATATCTCTAAAGAAAAGATTGATATCGAAGTGTCTTATTTTTTTGGAAAGCATAACGCATCATGGGAGCGTACTTACGGTTGGGCTTGGCTACTAAAATTAGCTGAAGAGTTGCATACATGGGAAGATTCTAATGCAATCGTCTTAGAGCAAAACCTACAGCCTTTAACAGATTTAATAGTTGGAAAATATCTTGAATTTCTTCCGAAGCTAAATTACCCAATTCGTGTTGGTGAACATCCCAATACAGCATTCGGATTATCCTTTGCATACGATTATGCGAAAACTGTTGGTCATGAAGAATTGAAATCCTTAATAGAACAAAGGGCGAAAGATTTTTATACTAATGATGCTGGTTGTCCGTTGTCATGGGAGCCTAGTGGATTTGATTTCTTATCACCTTGTTTAGAGGAAGCAGCTTTAATGAAGCGTATATTGCCTTCTATAGAATTTGAAAAATGGCTTAATGATTTCCTGCCTAAATTGAAGGAAACTGACTTTACAATTGAAACAGGAAAAGTAAGTGATAGAACTGATGGTAAATTAGTGCACCTCGATGGTGTTAACTTTTCTAGGGCATGGAGCCTGAATGCGATTGCAAAAGATTTACCAGAATATCAACATTTAAAAAACATAGCAAATCAGCATATTAATTATTCGTTGCCTAGTATTATAGGTGATAGTTATGAAGGAGGACATTGGTTAGGTAGTTTTGCGATTTACGCTTTAAACTCAACTTATCGTGATTAAAAACTGGTTTAAAAATATTGGACCAGGACCATTAGTGGCTGCTGCGTTTATCGGACCAGGAACAGTAACAGTTTGTACACTAGCTGGAGTTAATTTCGGATTTACCTTGCTTTGGGCAATGGTACTATCTGTAATTGCTACAATTGTTTTACAAGAAATGGCAGCTCGTTTAGGGATAATATCTCAAAAAGGA
>NZ_JBGCCX010000005.1:0-3260 GCF_045105015.1 Psychroserpens sp. | reverse complement strand
AAACTTTGTATCATCGTAAAAGTCTTCATCAGATACGTCAAGCCATTTACGTAATTGTCGTCCAGAAGCATCGTCCCAAGGAATTCCAGATTGGTGCACTTTAGTTCCTGGAGCTTGACCAATAATAACGATTTTAGATTTGGAATGGCCTGTTGCAATTGGTCTTGGACCTAAAGGAAGATATGCTTCACAAATATCACATTGTCGGATATTATGTAATAACTTATCCATTACTTATTCCCTGCAACAATAATGACTATTTCTCCCTTTGGAGGTTTATTCGTGTAGTATTCTAAAACTTCTTTGGCTGTACCTCGAATCGTTTCTTCATAAAGCTTAGTCAATTCTCTTGACACAGACACTGGTCGTGCTTCTCCAAAATACTCACAAAAGTTAGCTAAGGTCTTAAGCAGTTTATGCGGACTTTCATAAAAAATCATAGTACGTGATTCTTCAGCGAGTAGTTTCAATCGTGTTTGTCGTCCTTTTTTTACTGGTAGAAATCCTTCAAAGACGAATTTATCATTTGGCAAACCAGAGTTTACCAAAGCAGGAACGAAAGCGGTAGCTCCTGGCAGACATTCAACATCAATGTTGTTTTCAACACAAGCTCTTGTTAATAAAAATCCAGGATCTGAAATAGCAGGTGTTCCTGCGTCACTAATTAATGCAATAGCTAATCCACTTTTAAGTTTTTGAATCAAACCATCTACCATTTTGTGTTCATTATGCATATGATGGCTTTTCATTTGCGTATTAATTTCAAAATGCTTGAGTAATTTTCCTGAAGTTCGTGTGTCTTCCGCTAATATTAAATCGGCATCTTTTAGAACTTCAACAGCCCTAAAAGTCATGTCTTTTAGGTTTCCGATTGGTGTTGGAACAATATAGAGTTTAGGCATTATGCAAACTTACTTTCAACAATTTCCATAAAACGAGATACAGTGTCTTCTTTTCCTGACCAATTATTATAATCTGGTTTCACGATATCATTAATAAGTCGTGTGGCATCTTCAAAAGACTGTGTTGTGTTTAATTGAGAAATGACACGGTCGTAGTCTTCAGCTTTACCATCAAACAGTTGCTTTATAAAGGCAATTTTATCATTCAATCCTATATTTAAAGCACCTTTCTTTAATTCATCATTTAATGATTTTTTTGCATTGACTTCTGAAACAGGTTCAAATTCTGGGATTTCTTCAAAACCTGCTGTGATATCTTCTAAATGTGTGACATGAGTATCTTTTTCTGTAACCACAGTATCTAAAATGTCATCAACTTGTTGTGTTTGTTGTGGCATTTGAGCAACCATGTCCTTTATTTTTTCCATCACAGGCTCGTAAATATGGTCATCTTCTTTTTCATCAAGATTTACATAAATCTTATCTTCAATTTCAATATTATCACTCACTTTATTGTTAAAAGCTGTGTCTAACATTCCAAAGAAAGATGAATTACTTCCTATAGTTGGTAAGTCTCCATCAAAGTTTTCATGTGCAAATTTTAGTACGCTTAATTTTTCATAAAGCACCGAAACTTCGTCGTGCATTTTTAAAACATCCTCTTTGCCTTTTAGTTTTAAAATCCTGTGTGCTAGACTAACTAATTCAGATTCTAACTTCTTCTTCATAACTTTTTAAATTTAAAACGAATTTATGCGGTTGATTTTTAATAAATTTACGCCACCTTTATGGAAAACGACCTAACGGTTTGTTTTAGTGTTAAAATTACAAAATGTTTCTCGAAAATACAGTAAATCATAAAGAACAATTTGGATGGATTGAGGTAATTTGTGGCTCAATGTTCTCTGGTAAAACAGAAGAATTAATTCGTAGACTCAAGCGCGCCAAATTCGCAAGGCAAAAAGTTGAAATCTTTAAGCCTGCAATTGATGTGCGTTATGATGAAGAAATGGTAGTATCTCATGACTCTAATGAAATTCGTTCTACTCCTGTTCCTGCAGCAGCTAACATTCCTATTTTAGCTGATGGCTGTGACGTTGTTGGTATTGATGAAGCACAGTTTTTTGATGATGAAATTGTACGTGTTTGTAATGACCTAGCTAATAAGGGCGTTCGTGTTATTGTTGCTGGCCTCGATATGGATTTTAAAGGAAATCCGTTTGGACCAATGCCAAATTTGATGGCGACTGCTGAATATGTTACAAAGGTACATGCTATCTGTACGCGTACTGGGAATTTAGCGCAATACAGTTACAGAAAAGCTAAAAGCGATAGCCTTGTTCTTCTTGGTGAAGTTGATGAATACGAACCTTTAAGTCGTGCGGCATATTACAAAGCAATGCTTCGCGATAAAGTTAGAAACATGAAAGTGAACGATGCAGAAGAAATAACTACAAAAAACAATAGTTCTAATGCCTAAAGCGCAAGAAACTGTACTTGAAATAGATTTAAAAGCACTCAAACACAACTTCGAGTATATTAAATCAAAATCACACAAAAACACTAAAATTTTAGCAGTTGTTAAAGCCTTTGCATACGGAAGTGAAGCAAGTATTATTGCCAATTATCTTCAAGACCTAGATGTTGATTACTTTGCTGTTGCCTATGTTTCTGAAGGTGTTGTGCTCAGAGATGCAGGAATCACAACTCCTATTTTAGTGTTGCATCCTCAGGCTGTAAATTTTAAAACACTTATTGAAAGGTGCCTGGAGCCAAGTTTATATAATGCTAAAATTTTAAAAGAATTTATAGCTATTGCTTCAGAAGAAGGACAAACCAATTATCCTGTTCACATTAAATTCAATACTGGTTTAAATAGATTAGGCTTTGGGAAGAACGATGTTGATTATATCGTTTCCAAGCTAAAAGCAACTAATACGGTAATTGCTAAATCGGTGTTTTCTCATTTGGCTGCGAGTGAAGACCTTTCTGAAGATGAGTTTACTCGTCAGCAAATTCAAACCTTTAAGACTATTACAACTGAGTTTTCTAAAAAAATAGGATACCAACCTATGCTTCATATTTGTAATACATCTGGAATATTAAATTATTCTGAAGCTCATTTAGACATGGTAAGAACTGGTATTGGACTATACGGATTTGGGAATTCTGATAAAGAAAATAAAAACCTTAAACCTATTGGATCGTTAAAATCAGTGATTTCACAAATTCATCATATTGAAAAAGGTGAAACAGTTGGTTACAATAGAGCTTTTAAAAGTGAGTCCTTTGCTAAAACCGCAACGATTCCTATTGGTCATGCAGATGGAATTAGTAGAATATATGGTAACGGGAAAG
>NZ_JBGCCX010000004.1:0-12223 GCF_045105015.1 Psychroserpens sp. | reverse complement strand
ACAAGAACTCATTGATACAGGATTGCTTTTACCATTAATGGAAGAATTTTATACCATTCAAGGTGAAGGCTACCACAAAGGAACTGCAGCCTATTTCGTTAGAATTGGTGGTTGTGATGTTGGTTGTCATTGGTGTGATGTTAAAGAGAGTTGGTTAGCTGAATTACATCCACCAACTAAAACTGAAAAAATCGTAGAAAATGCTGTAAAGTATAGTAATACAATTGTTGTTACTGGAGGTGAACCCTTAACTTGGGATATGGGACCATTGACCAAGCAACTTAAAGCTAAAGGTGTTCAAACGCATATTGAAACCTCTGGTGCTTATAAACTCACTGGACAATGGGATTGGATTTGTTTGTCTCCAAAAAAAATGAAATTACCAACCGAAGAAGTTTATGAAAAAGCACATGAATTAAAGTGCATTATTTATAATAAGGACGATTTTCGTTTTGCAGAAGAACAAGCTTCAAAAGTAAATAAAGATTGTATTCTATATCTCCAACCTGAATGGAGTAAGCGAGACAAAGTTGTACCGCAAATAGTAGATTATGTGATGGCTAATCCTAAATGGAAAGTCTCTCTACAAACTCATAAATATTTAAATATTCCTTAAATAAAAAGCGCTGTATTAACAGCGCTTTTTTTAATTAGTTTTTAAAATTTCTGATAAAAAGGAATGTTTAATCTAGTATGTTCCCATCCAATATGCATAACAACAAAATCAGCATCTTCTTCAAAAACAATTGAGAAGGATTCAATTTTATCATCAGCTTGACTAGGTTTGACTGATAATCTTGCGACATCGTTTGATTTGTCATAAAAATAGCTTCCCCAAACATTCAAGTCTTTACTAATAACAGCTGTCCATTCACCTTCTCCTGGAATAAGGTAAAATGTATAAGCCCCAGCTTCTATTTTTGTGTTTCCAAAATATAATGGTTTATATAAAGTAAGTTCAGGGCCTTCATTAGCACCTGTTCTCCAAACTTCATCTAGTGGAGCTAGTTTTTCTAATTTACGGTCTTTAAGTTGAGGTCTACTGTAAATGATTTTGATGAGTTTATCAGAGTTTTTATAATTAGAAGGATATGAGGCAGCATCCATCGGACTTTTATCTAAACCTGGAAATTTTTGTGCATTTGCGTCAATAGTAAAAAGCATTAAAAATGCTAATGTAAATGTTGAGATAAGTGTTGTTTTTTTCATAATCTGTTACTATAGTTATTAATTTATTAAATGGTCGTGAATATTACTTACAGTTTACACCAAATGTTTATTTCTTTATGAATTTTAATGAAGAGCGTCCGGAATTATTGTGAAAATTAATAAAATATGTTCCAGATACTAAGTTAGTAACATTAAATTTATAAGTCTTTAGAATTGGTTGTAATACTATATCTCTAGATAATTGTTTGATAAACTTACCGTTAATATCATATAGTTCGATCAATAGATTATCATCACTTTCAAAATTAATGCTAAACTCTAAATTTGTTAATACAGGATTTGCTAATATTTTAATATCTAAGTGCTTATAATCTCCTTCTGATAAATCTTCAGTACTTAATGTGTCTTCGGTGTATTTGTAAACGGTAGTGCCTGAGGCATACACAGTATTAGAGTTAATAACAAAAATTCGATTTAAATTATTACCAACATTAAGATTGGTCCATGTTTGTCCGCCATCTAAAGTTTCATGAAAGCCTGTTGTGTGACCTCCCATCCAACCATGATTTTCTGTAATAAAACCTACAGCTTGAATATCTGTTTCGACAGAATTAAATTCAGTCCAATTATCACCAGCATTTGTTGATTTAATTAGTTTTCCATTATTAGGAGCTACTGAAGAAATTGCGCCAAACATGATATCACTATCACTATCTAGTATTTGTAGTTTCCAAACGTATTCTCCACTTACGTTGGAGTTATAAATTTCAATCCAGTTAACACCACCATCAGTAGTTTTTAAAATAAGTCCTCCATTGGCATCTCTTCCAGCTGCAAACCCTATATCTTCATCTAAAAACAAAACTTCTACTAGTGCATTTGCATAACTAGACATGTCGATATAAGTCCAATTCGCACCACTATCTGTTGATTTAATAATATGAGCTGGGTTAAAATAAGCACCACAAGCATACACTGTAGAAGTACCAACAGCATTGATACCACAAATGGCATTAGGATTAGGTGATATGTTTGTGACTTCTGTCCAATTTGAACCTCCATCTATAGTTCTGAAAAATGTACCATTTAATGTTCCTATAAACCCAATGTTTTCATTTAAAAATTCAATATTTCTAAAGTAGTAGTTACCAGGAATATTTGTTTCATTGAGTTGTTCTGTCCAAGTTAATCCTCCATCAGTGGTTTTGTAGATTCTTGCATAAAAACCGTTAGCAGCCCAGCCTGTGTTTTCATCTAGAAAGAAAACATCATCAAAGCGTTGTCCATTAGGATTAGAAAATATATTTGGAGCGGCTTGCCATGTCGCTTGAGCATAAAGGTTAATACTTAAGAAAAAAACGAGGAGTTGGAATAGCTTCATATGTAATTAAAGGTTTCAGATTGTAAAGTTACAAATATGTTTTTAGAATCATAAGTTTCAGTTTTTATTTAAAAACTAGTTTTTTGTTATTATGTATAATCAAAATTAATTATTAGGTTTTAATTAATAAACTTTAATGTCATATTTGTAATATAAAATCATAAATAAAGAATTAGATTATGTGTGGAATTGTATGTGCATTTGATATAAAACAGAAATCAGAAGAATTAAGACCTCAATTGTTAGAGATGGCAAAGCGAATTCGTCATCGCGGACCAGATTGGAGTGGAATATATAGTGATGATAAAGCGATTATGGCTCATGAACGACTCGCTATAGTTGATCCTGCTTCTGGGAAGCAACCGCTATTAAGTGACGATAAGAAACTTGTTTTGGCAGCTAATGGTGAAATATATAACCATCGTGAATTAAGAAGTCAGTTTCCATCGTATCAATTCCAAACTGAAAGTGACTGTGAAGTAATTTTAGCTTTGTATCAAGAAAAAGGAGTGGATTTTGTAGATGAATTAAATGGTATTTTCGGTTTTGCTATTTACGATGTAGAAAAAGACGACTATTTTATAGCTCGCGACCATATGGGAATAATTCCATTATATATTGGTTGGGATCAACATGGAACTTTCTATGTAGCTTCAGAACTAAAAGCATTA
This sequence comes from Psychroserpens sp., assembly GCF_045105015.1. Lineage (GTDB taxonomy): Bacteria > Bacteroidota > Bacteroidia > Flavobacteriales > Flavobacteriaceae > Psychroserpens. Next base: position 9,001 of record NZ_JBGCCX010000004.1, on the reverse strand, counting down.
GAAGGTGTTTGTACCAAAATTGAATTATTTCCTCCTGGTCACTATATGTCTAGTAGTGATGGAAAGTTTGTACAATGGTATAAACGTGATTGGGAAGATTATAAGGCAGTAAAAGAAAACCAAACTGAAATTAAAGAAGTGCGTCAAGCATTGGAAGATTCAGTACACAGGCAATTGATGAGTGATGTGCCTTATGGTGTATTACTATCTGGTGGACTAGATTCTTCAATTACATCAGCCATTGCAAAAAAATATGCAGAGCGTCGAGTAGAAGCAGACGATAAAGAACAGGCTTGGTGGCCACAATTACATAGTTTTTCAGTAGGACTCGAAGGGTCTCCTGACCTAGCAGCTGCACGGAAGGTGGCAGATCATATTGGCACAGTTCATCATGAAATAAAATTTACAATTCAAGAAGGTTTAGATGCTATCAAAGATGTAATTTATAATCTTGAAACTTATGATATAACTACAATTAGAGCCAGCACTCCAATGTACTTGATGGCTCGTGTAATAAAATCTATGGGAATTAAAATGGTGTTGTCTGGTGAAGGTGCAGATGAATTATTTGGTGGCTATTTGTATTTTCATAAAGCACCAAATGCAAAAGAGTTTCATGAAGAGACTGTGAGAAAACTAAGTAAACTTCATATGTATGATTGTTTACGAGCAAATAAAAGTTTAGCAGCTTGGGGAATTGAAGGACGTGTGCCTTTTTTAGATAAAGAATTTATGGATGTTGCGATGCGAATTAATCCACAAGATAAAATGATTAATGGACAACGAATGGAGAAATGGGTGTTGAGAAAAGCCTTTGAAGATATGCTTCCTGAAAGTGTAGCTTGGAGACAAAAAGAGCAATTTAGTGATGGTGTTGGATACAGTTGGATTGATACCTTGAAAGAAGTTGTAGAAACCGAGGTTAGTGATGAGCAATTAGCAAATGCTAAATATAAATTTCCTTTGCAAACACCTACAAATAAAGAGGAGTTTTATTACCGTTCGATTTTTACTGAACATTTCCCAAGTGATGCTGCAGCTTTATGTGTGCCTCAAGAAGCAAGTGTTGCCTGCAGTACACAAATTGCTTTAGACTGGGATGAAGCGTTTAAAAACATGAATGATCCATCAGGAAGAGCTGTTGCTAAAGTTCATGATAAAGCTTATGATAAGGTTTAAAAATCGACTTTATATTGATTAATTTAAGTACAAAATCTCACGTCTGTGGGATTTTGTATTTTTTGCTATTTTGCAAAGATGTTAAAATCGATTAAAATTTAATTTGAGCTACTTTTTAGACGTTTTAAGGCACTTTTGAGTAATTAACAAATGTTGATAATTATTGTATTCAATCCATAAAAAGCTTTTAAAAAGCGTCTTAATTTCGTATCTTTGTTTGTGTTCAAAAGGATGCTCAAAAGCATCTTTTTTTGTGCTACAAATAATTCAAAATAAATCAAAATTTATGAGCGATAAAAAAGAAGAGTTTAATAAGCATAATTATTCAGCTGATAGTATTCAAGCATTAGAAGGAATGGAGCATGTTCGTATGCGTCCATCGATGTATATTGGAGATGTTGGTACTCGTGGTTTGCACCATTTGGTATATGAGGTTGTAGATAACTCTATAGATGAAGCTTTAGCTGGACATTGTGATAATATTACGGTAATAATAAATGAAGACAATTCCATCACTACTGAAGATGATGGTCGTGGTATTCCCGTTGGTCTTCACAGAAAAGAAGGCGTTTCAGCTCTTGAAGTTGTAATGACTAAAATCGGTGCAGGTGGTAAATTCGATAAAGATTCTTATAAAGTATCTGGTGGTTTGCATGGTGTTGGTGTGAGTTGTGTTAATGCACTTTCTCAACATCTTAAAGCAACTGTTTATAGAGAAGGAAAAGTCTACGAACAAGAGTATGAACGTGGAAAAGCAATGTATCCAGTTAAGCAAACAGGTGATACTGATAGACGTGGTACAACTGTTACATTCAAACCAGATTCAACCATCTTTACACAAACATTAGAGTATAATTATGATACTTTGGCTAGTCGTTTACGTGAGTTAGCTTACCTAAATAAAGGCATTACTGTTCATTTAATAGATAAAAGACATAAAAAAGAAGATGGTGAGTTTGAAGGTGAAACATTCCATTCAACTGAAGGTCTTAAAGAATTTATACAATTTCTTGATGCAACAAGAGAACCTTTAATGAAAGATGTCATTGCTTTTGAAGGTGAGAAAAATGGTGTTCCTGTTGAGGTTGCTATGATATATAATACATCATACGCTGAAAATTTACATTCGTATGTAAATAACATTAATACGCATGAAGGTGGAACACATTTATCTGGCTTCAGAAGAGGTTTAACGCATACACTTAAAAAGTATGCTGATGCTTCTGGAATGTTAGATAAATTGAAGTTTGATATCGCTGGCGATGATTTCCGAGAAGGATTAACGGCTATTATTTCTGTAAAAGTTCAAGAGCCTCAATTTGAAGGGCAAACGAAAACAAAACTAGGTAACAGAGAAGTGTCTGCATCTGTAAGCCAAGCAGTGTCAGAGATGTTAACAGATTATCTTGAAGAAAATCCGGACGATGCAAAAACAATCGTGCAAAAAGTCATTCTTGCTGCTCAAGCACGTCATGCTGCTCAAAAAGCACGTGATATGGTTCAGCGTAAAACTGTGATGAGCATTGGTGGCTTGCCTGGTAAATTAAGCGATTGTTCTGAACAAGATCCTGCAAAATGTGAAGTATTCCTTGTCGAGGGAGATTCGGCAGGTGGAACGGCAAAACAAGGTCGTGACAGAGCGTTTCAAGCGATTCTTCCGCTTCGTGGAAAAATATTGAATGTTGAAAAAGCAATGCAGCACAAAGTGTTTGAAAATGAAGAAATTAAAAACATTTTTACAGCACTTGGCGTTACAATAGGAACAGAAGAAGATCCTAGAGCATTAAACCTTTCAAAATTACGTTACCATAAAGTAGTTATTATGTGTGATGCCGATATTGATGGTAGTCACATTGCGACTTTAATTTTAACATTCTTCTTTAGATATATGAAAGAATTAGTTGAAAACGGACATATTTATATTGCAACGCCTCCTTTATATTTAGTTAAAAAAGGAGCTAAAAAGCAATATGCTTGGTCTGATAAAGAACGTGATGAAATTGTTACCGAATTTGGTGAAAGTTCTAAAATACAACGTTATAAAGGTCTTGGTGAGATGAATGCTGAACAACTTTGGGATACAACAATGAATCCTGAGTTTAGAACAATGCGTTTAGTGCAAATAGATAATGGTGCTGAAGCTGATCGTATCTTCTCTATGTTAATGGGTGATGAAGTGCCACCACGTAGAGAGTTTATTGAAAAGAATGCGATTTATGCGAATATTGATGCTTAATTCAAATTTCTCAAATTGATTTAAAGAAAACAGCCATGTATATTTATATGGCTGTTTTTTATTTGGGCGAATTATCTTCATACTTTCTTTATAAAGCGTCTAATATTTTGTAATTTTGCACACTCAAACAACAACACAATTTTAACATATAAAAACTTATAAAACATGAAAGTAACAGTAGTTGGAGCAGGAGCAGTTGGTGCAAGTTGTGCAGAATATATTGCTATTAAAAACTTTGCTTCGGAAGTTGTCATCTTAGATATCAAAGAAGGTTATGCAGAAGGTAAAGCAATGGACTTAATGCAATGTGCTTCTTTGAATGGTTTTGATACAAAAATCACAGGAAGTACAAGCGATTATTCTAAAACAGCTAATAGTGACATCTGTGTGATTACCTCTGGTATTCCAAGAAAACCAGGAATGACACGTGAAGAATTGATTGGTATCAATGCTGGAATTGTAAAATCTGTATCAGCAAGCTTAGTTGAGCATTCTCCAAATACAATTCTTATAGTAGTAAGTAATCCAATGGATACAATGACTTACTTAGTACATAAAACTACAGATTTACCAAAGCATAAAATTATTGGAATGGGTGGTGCACTTGATTCTGCACGTTTCAAATACAGATTAGCTGAAGCTCTAGAGGCTCCTATTTCTGATATAGACGGAATGGTTATTGGAGGTCATAGTGATAAAGGTATGGTGCCTTTAACATCTCATGCAACTAGAAATAGTATCAATGTGTCTGAGTTTATTTCAGAAGAACGTTTAAATCAAGTTAAAGAAGATACCAAAGTTGGTGGAGCGACATTAACTAAATTGTTAGGAACCTCTGCTTGGTATGCACCAGGAGCTGCAGTATCTGGATTAGTGCAAGCAATTGCTTGTGATCAGAAAAAAATGTTCCCATGTTCTACCTTATTAGATGGCGAATATGGTCTTAGCGATTTATGTATTGGTGTCCCAGTAATCCTCGGAAGAAATGGTATTGAAAAAATCGTTGACGTCCCTTTAAGTGATGCTGAAAAAGCGCACATGATAGAAAGTGCTGAAGGCGTTAAGAAAACTAACGGTTTATTAGACCTATAGTTTTACACTTAAAATTTATATTTATTAAACGGAGTCGAAATACCTTAGAGTGTTCCGATTCCGTTTTTAGTTTCTATTAATAACATTTAATATTATGATGAAAAATGTATTAATACTATTTTTTTTAGGAATTCTTTTTTCTTGCGGAAATATTGCACCTAAACACGAGTACAACATAATTTATGAGTTTGAAAATGATGATAATATATCAGTAAGCAAAAAGCAATCTACAGTTGAAGTATTAAAAAGAAGAATTGATAAATTTGCTTCAAACTATGATGTTAAGCTTAACGATAAGCAGCAAATAGAAATAATTCTTAGTACAGATTTTAAGCTAAATGTTGTAAATGCAATTGTAACTAATCCTGGAAAGTTAGAATTTTGGGAATGTATTAAAGTAGAACAATTAGATTATTCATTTTTTTCGTCTTTATCTGAAATGATGCAGGAAAGAAACGAGCTTTCTAGTAATATCCTAGATAAATTTAGCCCACCAGTTAGTGGAGGTTTATTGAGTGTTGATATTAAAGATGCTGAAAAAATTAAAGACATGCTTAAAAGAAAAGAAGTTTTAGAGCTTCTTCCGCATGATATTAGAAAATCAAAATTCTTATTTGGAAACGCTTACAATGGTAAAGCAGATTTATATTTGGTTAAATTACCTCCTAGTGGAAATGCATTCTTGAATGAAACACATATTACCGATGCACGTCAAAACTATTCTAGTACTGGTCGTCCTACAGTTTCTATGCAAATGAATGAAATTGGAGCTCAACGTTGGGAACGTATGACACAAATAGCATTTCAAGAAAGATCACAAATAGCAGTCACTTTAAATGATATTGTGTATTCAGCTCCAACTGCTTCTAATGGAGCTATTCTTGGAGGTAATACTGAGATTTCTGGTAACTTTACCGTAAACGAAGCACAAGATTTAGCATTAATTTTAAGTTCACGTCAAAGAATACCAAAACTAAAATTTGTTAACTCTTTAGCTATAGTCGATGAATAGAAAACTTACTTTCTTTATTTTTTATATATTTGGCGCATGAATAAAAAATGGTACATCAGTGCTTTAGTTATCATTATTGCCTTATTAGGAGGTGTTGCTTCTCAAGAGCAAAACCAAACTCCTAATCAGGAAATTGTATTACAGTTTTCTAATACAACAGTTACAAATGACGAAGCACAACATGCTATCGCTGCTGTTAAACAACAGTTGCAAACTATTGGTGTACATGATATTAATGTTACAGACTATCAAGATGGTTTTCTGAAAATCACTTATTTCAGTGATACAGATGTCACTAGTATCAAAAAATTGTTATCAAATGAAGGCTCTATAACGCTTGAAAGAGATATTCCTTTTGAGTTACCTTCAGACAAGGGTGGAATTGCATACAACTTAGATGTTTATGAAATCCAAAATGGTTATGATGATGCTTTTCATTTATCAGGAAAACTCGGTATAGAGCATAAATCGGATAATGACCGACTTTCAAACACAAATCCTTACGCTAATTCAAAGCGTACTGATTATACTGTTTTTGAATTAAAAATTAATCTTGCTTATAAATTCCATAATCATATTGGAATTACGATAGATCATATTTCTCACAAAATCCCAGAGGTTCGCGCAGGACCTGTCTCTCAAGGGATGAGTTATACTAGCTAAACGCTAAGTTTTCCCATTGAACTTCAAATTACATTTTAAAGATTGCTTTTTCGAAAGTCATCGAAAAGCATTCAAAACATTACAATAAACCCAAAAATTAATTGTCAAATTAGGTGTAAAGTATATATTTGCGCTTCCGAAAAAACGGAAATATTTGACACAAAAACATTAAAGAAATGCAAAACAAAGGATTAGTTAAGCTTTTTGCTCTGTTATTTGGATTGGTAAGTATTTATCAATTATCATTTACATTCAAAGCTAACCAAGTTGAAAAAGAGGCAAAAACCTATGCCGAAAGTAAATTTACTGATAGTGAAGCAATCAACGAAGCTGAGGTTCGCTATTTAGATTCTATTTCAAGTCAAGACGTATTTGATATAGGAGTATCAAGTTTCACATTTAAAGAAGTTAAAGAAAAATCAATGAATCTTGGTCTTGACCTTAAAGGTGGATTGAACGTGATTTTAGAGATTTCTGTAAAAGACATTTTAAAAGGTCTTGCAAACAATAGTAAAGATCCAGCTTTTAATAAAGCTTTAGCAGATGCTGAAGAAATTCAAAAAGATGCTCAAGAATCTTACCTAGAATCATTTTATGATGCTTGGGATGCCATTAAAGGTGACCAAAAATTAGCATCACCAGATATCTTTGCTAATAGAAGTTTAGATGATGTGATTAACATCAATATGACTGATGATGAGGTGAAAAAAGAAATCGAACAAAAAGTTGACGAGTCTATCGTTTCTGCTTTTGAAGTATTACGTAAACGTATTGACCAGTTTGGTGTAACGTCTCCAAACATTCAACGTCTAGGAAATACAGGTCGTGTATTAGTTGAACTTCCTGGTGTTAAAGATGTAAAACGTGCTACTGAGTTAATTACAACAACTGCACAATTACAATTCTGGGATGTCGATAATGGGCAAGGACTTGGAAATTTCTTTGCAGCGTCGAATGAGACACTTAAAAAAGTATTAGGTGTTGAAGAAAAAGTTGAGGCTGTTGAAGCTCAAGATTCTACTACAACAGAAGATAGTACAGTTGAAGATTTATTAGGTGAAACTTCTACAGATTCTACGGCTGTTAATCAAGTAAATCCATTATTTGATTTAGTTGGACCTCCACGTTCTGGCGGAATGATTGGAATTAAATTAGAAGATAAAGACAAATTTCAGTCCTACTTAGATATGCCTCAAGTGCGTGCTAACCTTCCAGCTGACGCTAGAAACTTAAAGTTCGCTTTTGGTTTACCAACAGTTGACGAAGAGACTGGTATAGAGTATGTAGATTTATATACTTTAAAAGGAAATAGAGAAAATGAACCAGAATTAAGTGGTGCTGTAATTACAGATGCACGTCAGTCTTATAGCAATACTAATAAACCGTCTGTAACAATGCAGATGAATGCTAAAGGAGCAAAGAAATGGGAAGAAATTACTGGAAGAGCATTTACTAATAAATCTCAGATAGCGATTGTATTAGATGATATCGTGTATTCTGCACCAACAGCTTCTAACGGAGCAATTTCTGGAGGAAACACTGAAATTTCAGGAAACTTTACAGTAAATGAAGCAATCGATTTAGCAAATGTATTAAGAGCAGGTAAATTACCAGCATCAGCAGACATTGTTCAAGCAGATCAGGTTGGACCATCATTAGGAAAAGAGGCAATCGAGAGTGGTACGAAGTCATTTTTAATTGCACTAACTTTAGTGTTAATCTGGATGGTATTGTATTATGGTAAAGCAGGTATCTTTGCTGATATAGCCTTATTATTAAATATCTTACTAATATTTGGTGTGCTTTCAGGTTTAGGAGCTGTATTAACACTTCCTGGTTTAGCAGGTATTGTATTAACGATTGGTATGTCGGTTGATGCGAACGTACTTATTTTCGAGCGTATTCGTGAAGAGTTAGGAAAAGGTAAGGCAATGAAAGAAGCTGTTAAAGATGGTTTCGCAAATGCATTATCTTCAATATTAGATGCAAACATTACTACAGGTTTAACAGCATTAATACTGTTTGTGTTTGGTACTGGACCAATTAAAGGTTTTGCAACAACATTACTTATTGGTATTGTAACATCCTTATTTACTGCAATATTTATTACACGTCTATTAGTAGATTGGTATGTAAATAAAGGAAAACAGCTAGATTTCTCAACATCTATAACTAAAGGTTTATTCAAGAATATGAATATCAAATTTATTGCTAAGCGTAAAGTAGCATATGTAATTTCGGGCATTTTAATCTTGGTGAGCTTAGTATCGTTATTTACTAACAAATTAGATCAAGGTATTGATTTTGTTGGAGGTAGAACATACCAAGTTCGTTTTGATAAAGCTGTAAGTTCTGAAGATGTAGCTAAAGATTTAAATGCTGTCTTCGGAAGTGCTGAAGTAAAAACGATAGGTGCTGCAAATCAGTTAAAGATTTCAACAAAATATAAAGTAAATGAAAATTCAGCTGAGGCAGATGAAGAAATCCAAACCATGTTATTTGACGGATTAAAATCTTATTTACCAGCAGATATATCGTATACAGAATTCTCTGAAGCAACTAATGGTGTAGGGAAAGTGTTATCAAGTAAAGTAAGTCCAACGATTGCAGATGATATCAAGAAAGAATCATTCTGGGCTGTCCTAGGGTCTTTAGTTGTTGTATTCTTATATATCTTGTTTCGTTTTAAAAGATGGCAATTCTCAACTGGTGCAGTCGTGGCTGTATTTCATGATGTAATAATAGTATTAGGTATTTTCTCATTACTATATAAATTTATGCCATTTAGTATGGAAATTGACCAAGCCTTTATTGCCGCA
>NZ_JBGCCX010000003.1:0-10424 GCF_045105015.1 Psychroserpens sp. | reverse complement strand
TAACAGCAAACAAGACCATAAACGCAGTAAATATTTCTTTAAAATTTAATTGAATATTCATGACTTATAAATTTTCGGCAAAAGTAAGCCTTTAAGTGCGTTTTATAACATTAAATAATCGTAAAGTTTAACTATTTTTGTGGTCATTACTTTTAGCTTAAAAATGTATGTTTCAACTGGGAAAAACTATAGTTTCTGAATCCATAATAGAAAAGGATTTTGTATGCAATTTGTCTGCATGTAAAGGCGCGTGCTGTATTGATGGTGATGCTGGTGCTCCATTAGACGCGAAAGAAGTTGAAATTCTAAAAGATATTTATCCTAAAGTGAAACCTTTTTTACGCGAAGAAGGCATTGTGGCTATTGAAACTCAAGGAACTCACATAACTACAGTTTTTGGAGATTTCGAAACCCCTTTAATTAATGGTGCGGATTGTGCCTATGTCATTTTTGATGAGAAAAAAACAGCACTTTGTGGGATTGAAGAGGCCTATAATCAAGGAGAAATCTCATGGAAAAAACCTGTCTCATGCCATTTATATCCAATTCGTGTTAAGGACTACTCTGAATTTTCTGCAGTCAATTACGACCAATGGGAAATTTGTGACGATGCTTGTGCTCTTGGAAAAGAATTACAAGTTCCAGTTTACAAATTTGTAAAGGAAGCCTTAATTAGAAAGTTTGGTGAGGATTGGTATGCCGAGTTGGAGAAAGTTGCTAAAACACATAGGTAACACTATCAATTCACAAACTACAATTCACAAAAATTATAGTAAAATTTTAGACTATTTTCGATGAAACTCGTCTTCATTTTTTTTCATGTTTTAACATCGTATTTTACAATCGATTTAACGTAGTAAACACGCGTTCCGACAGCCTATTTAATAAGATTATACCTACATTTTTGTATTGAAAATTTAAAGTGTATCTATCTTATAATCAGCTTTTTATGATTATTTTTAACAAATCTTTAAAATTTTTATCAAATTATCAATTGTTAAAAACTTGTTGAAAAGCTTTCCGAAAAAAGGACAAAATATCTCATTCATTTTCCAATCTTTGTTAGTCCCAAATCACACGAAATTTTTCAGTCATTTTTTTAATAAATAAAACAGTAAATATGTCTCAATTTGTAGAACCAATTTTAGCAGAAAATAAAGACAGATTCGTTATTTTCCCTATTCAACATCACGATTTATGGGAATGGTATAAAAAATCTGAAGCAAGTATGTGGACTGCTGAAGAAATTGATTTACATCAAGATATTACCGATTGGACACAAAAATTAACAGATGATGAACGATATTTCATAAAACACGTTTTAGCATTTTTTGCTGCAAGTGATGGTATCGTAAATGAAAATCTTGCAGAAAATTTCGTAAACGAAGTACAATACAGTGAGGCTAAATTTTTCTACGGTTTTCAAATCATGATGGAAAACATTCATAGTGAAACCTACTCATTATTAATTGACACTTACGTTAAAGACGAAAAAGAAAAAGCTAATCTTTTTAATGCTATTGAAACATTTCCTGCAATTAAGAAAAAAGCAGAATGGGCCTTAAAATGGATAGAATCTCCAAGTTTTGCTGAGCGTTTAATCGCATTTGCAGCTGTTGAAGGTATTTTCTTTTCAGGTTCTTTTTGTTCCATTTTTTGGTTAAAAAAACGTGGTTTAATGCCAGGTTTAACATTTTCAAATGAATTAATTTCTCGTGATGAAGGTATGCACTGTGACTTTGCTGTTCACTTGCATGAACATCACTTAATAAATAAAGTGCCTAAAGATCGTATCAAAGAAATTTTGGTAGATGCTCTTAATATTGAAAGAGAATTTATAACTGAATCTCTACCAGCCAGTTTAATTGGTATGAACTCTAAATTGATGTCACAATATTTAGAATTTGTAACTGATGGATTGCTTCAAGATCTTGGTTGTGAAAAAGTATACAATACAGCAAATCCTTTTGATTTCATGGACATGATTTCATTACAAGGAAAAACAAATTTCTTCGAAAAACGAGTTTCAGAATACCAAAAAGCTGGTGTTCTTAACAAAGAGGAAGAGGAAAACAAATATGATTTTGGTTCAGATAGTTTCGACTTCTAGATCAATTCAAAGAGAAAACAGAATTATTTTAATTGGTTTCGTGTTACTATTAAAAGTTTAAAGCCAATTTTAATTCCATTATAAAAACTAATAATTAATCCATTGCCAATTATCACCCTTGATGATCGACAATAACTAACTAATCCCTTTTTCTGAATAGTCGCTTCAGAAAAAACTAAAAATGTGTAACGTATGTATGTATTAAAAAGAGACGGAAGAAAAGAGCCAATCATGTTCGACAAAATAACGTCGAGAGTTCGTAAACTGTGTTACGGTCTTAATGAACTTGTTGACCCAATTAAAGTGGCAATGCGAGTGATTGATGGTTTATACGACGGTGTAACTACCAGTGAATTAGATAATCTAGCTGCAGAGCAAGCTGCGACGATGACGACTGCTCATCCTGATTATGCTAGACTTGCAGCTCGTATTTCTGTGTCTAACTTACACAAAAACACAAAAAAGACTTATAGTGAGGTCATGACCGATTTATATACTTATGTAAATCCGAGAACAGGAAAAAAAGCACCTTTATTAAGTGATGAAGTTTATAAAGTCATCATGGATAATAAAGATAAATTAGATTCTTCTATTATTTATAATCGTGATTTTGGTTATGACTACTTCGGCTTTAAAACACTTGAACGTTCTTATCTTTTAAAGTTAAACGGACAAATTGCTGAAAGACCACAACATATGTTAATGAGAGTATCTATTGGTATTCACCTTAATGATTTGGATGCAGCTATAGAAACGTATGAGTTGATGTCTAAAAAATACTTTACACACGCGACACCAACGTTATTCAACTCAGGAACACCAAAACCTCAAATGTCATCTTGTTTCCTTTTAACAATGAAAGATGATAGTATTGATGGTATTTATGATACACTAAAACAAACTGCTAAAATTTCGCAATCTGCAGGAGGAATTGGTTTATCTATTCACAACATTCGCGCTACTGGTAGTTATATTGCTGGAACAAATGGAACTAGTAATGGTATTGTCCCAATGCTAAAAGTATTTAATGATACTGCACGTTATGTTGACCAAGGCGGAGGAAAACGTAAAGGAAGTTTTGCCATGTACATCGAGCCTTGGCATGCAGACATCATGAGCTTTTTAGATTTAAAGAAAAATCATGGTGCTGAAGAATTACGTGCTCGTGATTTATTTTACGCGATGTGGATGCCAGATTTATTTATGAAGCGTGTTCAAGAAGATGGACAATGGACCTTGATGTGTCCTAATGAGTGTCCAGGATTATGTGATGTTCATAGTGAAGAATTTGAAGCACTATATACTAAATACGAAACTGAAGGTAAAGGACGTAAAGCAATAAAAGCGAGAGAGCTTTGGGAGAAAATATTAGAATCTCAAATTGAAACTGGAACTCCATATATGTTATACAAAGATGCAGCGAACCGTAAGTCTAATCAGAAAAACTTAGGTACAATACGCTCATCTAATCTATGTACTGAAATCATGGAGTACACTTCTAAAGATGAAGTTGCTGTCTGTAATTTAGCATCGATTGCATTACCAATGTTTGTTAAAAATGGAGAATTTGATCATAAAGAATTATTCAGAATTACGAAACGTGTCACTAAGAACTTAAATAAAGTTATCGATAGAAATTACTATCCAGTAAAAGAAGCTGAAAACTCTAATTTTCGTCATAGACCAATTGGTTTAGGTGTTCAAGGATTAGCTGATGCTTTTATCAAATTAAGATTACCGTTTACAAGTGATGAAGCAAAAAAATTAAATCACGATATTTTTGAAACCCTCTACTTCGCTGCAGTTACAGCGAGTATGGAAGAAGCTAAAGCAGATGGCCCTTATGAATCTTATGAAGGCTCTCCAATTAGTAAAGGTGAATTCCAATACAATCTTTGGGGAATTAAAGATGAAGAATTAAGCGGACTTTGGGATTGGGCTAAATTACGTAAGCAAGTCGCAAAACATGGTGTAAGAAACTCTTTATTAGTTGCGCCAATGCCAACAGCATCGACCTCTCAAATTTTAGGAAACAACGAATGTTTTGAACCTTATACCTCTAACATTTATACACGTCGTGTCCTATCTGGAGAGTTTATTGTTGTAAACAAGCATTTATTAGAAGATTTAGTTGAGCTTGGTCTTTGGGATGAAAGCTTAAAGAATGAAATCATGCGTGCTAATGGGTCAATCCAACATGTTGATAGAATTCCACAAGATATTAAAGAACTATACAAAACAGTTTGGGAATTAAGTATGAAAGATATTATAGATATGTCTCGTCAAAGAGGTTACTTTATCGATCAGTCTCAATCACTAAACTTGTTTATGGAAGGTGCAACAATGGCAAAATTAACATCTATGCATTTCTATGCTTGGAAAAGCGGATTAAAAACCGGAATGTACTACTTACGTACTAAGAGTGCTGTTGATGCCAAAAAAGTAACTATTGCAAGAACTGAAAAAGCAGAACCAGTTGCTGAAGTGCAACAAGTGACTATTGACAATGTTGCTCAAAAGCAACTAAAAGCAGCTGAAACAGCTGCTAAATTCGCAAAGCAAACAGCTGAAAAACCAAAATTAGAACCCTCTATTGTAGAAGTTGAACCAATGAGTGCAGACGAAATGAAAGCTTTAATTGCTCAAGCTAAAGAAGCTGAAGGTGATGACTGCCTAATGTGTGGTTCTTAATTGTTTTAAGTATTATTGTTGATAAAAAAGCACCTTTTTCGAGGTGCTTTTTTATTTTCTATTTTTAAAACGTATTTGAGAATCCATGAATTTTACAGTAACTTAACATTCTACAGATAAAATATGAATTACGGTTTTTACGATATTCTACAGCTAATTGGAGCTTTAGGTTTATTCCTTTTTGGAATGAAAGTCATGAGTGATGCCTTATTAAAACTTGCAGGAAATAGACTTCGTTCATTTTTAGCATCGATGACTTCAAATAGAATCTTTGGAGTAATTACAGGGTTTCTTATTACTTCAGTAATACAATCGTCTTCAGCAACGACCCTAATGGTTGTTAGTTTTTCAAATGCAGGATTACTAACACTTACCGAATCTATTAGTGTCATAATGGGAGCAAATATTGGCACAACAATAACCGCTTGGTTGATTACCATTCTAGGTTTTAAAGTTAGTATGAGTACCATAGCTTTACCTCTTGTAGGATTTGGGTTTTTATTTACGTTTTCTAAAAAGAAAAACTTTGATAACTGGGGAAATTTCATCATTGGTTTTGCATTGCTATTTATTGGTCTTCAATTTTTAAAAGAAGCCATGCCAGACATAAAAAGTAATCCTGAAATTCTAGAATTTTTAAGTCAATATACAGATCTTGGATTTCTTTCTGTGATACTCTTTTTATTGATAGGAACTGTTCTAACCGTTGTTATACAGTCATCTAGTGCTACAATGGCACTAACTTTAATAATGACTGCTGAAGGATGGATTCCGTTTGAATTAGCAGCAGCAATGGTGTTAGGTGAAAACATTGGAACTACTATCACAGCTAATCTTGCAGCACTTGTGGCTAGTTATAAAGCAAAACGAACAGCTAGAGCACATTTGGTGTTTAATATCATTGGTGTAATTTGGGTGCTCATTTTATTTTATCCTTTTTTAAAATTTGTGAGCTGGATAGGTGAAGCTTTAGGGTCTGAATCACCTTATATATCTGCAGCTGCAATACCTGTAGCTATTTCCTTATTCCATACAACATTTAATATTTTAAACACCTTTGTATTAGTATGGTTTGTGAATCCAATCGCTAAACTCGTAGAAAAAATAGTTCCAGAAAAATTAGAATCAGATTCACAAGTTGATGAACCTAAGTTTTTGAAAAAATCAATCTTGAGATATCCAGAAACAGCCATTTCTGCGTTACTGAAAGAATCAAAATATTTATATAAAAAGACCATTTTCGAAATTGTAACACATGCTTTAAATATTCATAGATCAGACATTAAATCTGATGTGAAACTCAAAAAAATCATTAAAAAATCAGACGTGCTTTTTGAGCTTGATATTAGAGAAGAATATACAAGGCGAATCAAAAGTATTTACGGACAAATCATTAATTATGCAACCAAAGCTCAGAGCGAATTAGATTTAAATGAAGCACAAAATCAAAAAATTAGCGAAATTAAAGTCGCTAACAGAAAAATGGTTGAGATTATTAGAGATGTAAAAGAGCTAAGTAAAAATATTACGCTTTATCTTAATTCTGACAACAAACACATTAAAAAAGAATACAATAAATTGCGTAAGCGAGTGGCTAAAGTATTGCGAGTCATTCATTTGTTTAGGTCTGAAAAAGATAATGATACTTATGCGGTTGCACTTAAAAAACTAGATTTGGAAGCTCGAAATCAAAAAAACTCAGATAATTTAGATCTTGATACCATTATTCGTAAAGACTTGATTACTGTTGACATGGCATCCTCTCTTGTAAATGATACTGATAACGTAAACGATATCATTAAAAATCTCATCAGTGTTGCTTCACTGCTTTATGGTGAAAAGGATACTTTACTAGATAATGGAGATCGATAAAATTACTCTGTTTTTAAAATATCTGTAGCCAAATAAGAATCATCTTTATTGTAATACCAAGCTCTTACTTTTGGTATTTTTATTTGATGTATTGTTTCTGTTTCAGTTAATATTATAAATTCTCCACTGTTAGGTTTTATATTCCCTTTTTCATCAGTCTTAAAAAATTGATAGACTTCCATAGCAAAGGTTTCTGGGTTGAAATAAAAGTACCAAATATCATTACCTACAGCTTCATCATACATGACTTTCAGTACTAAATACTCTTTCCCTCTAAACATTTTTTGTTCAACAGTTTCAGAAATATTAGTTCCCTTATCTTTAAGCTTCATTGGTAAACCATACAAATAAGTGTAGTAATTTTTATACATTTTTGCACGTTCACAACTTAAGTTGTTTGAAAATAATTCAGCCTTACTTAAATCTGTTTTACCGTTTAAAGAAATACTACAATGACCTTTGTCGAGAGTATATTCAGTAACAGTTGTATCACGAGTAGCTATCACTTTAAAAAATTCATCAGGAAGATTTATTGTGATATGACTTAAACGCTTGGGATTATCTGGCATTTCCATTACGATATCAAATTCACCACTAAAGGTATCCCATTGATTAGATGGGTCATGATATTTAATGGATTTCTCCAAAAGTAATGAACCACTGATATCTTGAGCTATCATAAATTGAACCCCGAAAATTACAACAAGTAAGAATTTAAATAATTTCATGCTATTATTTTTAGTTTCACTAATGTAATCTTTTTGATTTTAATTGAAGACTATTATATTTGAAACACACGAAAGCGGCATAATTTTATAATGCCCACACTTAATTTATGAATCCAAAATTAAAAGAAGTTGCTCTAGTTTTTTTTAAATTAGGTTGTTTTGCCTTTGGCGGTCCTGCAGCACATATTGCCATGATGGAAGACGAAATCATAGAAAAACGCAAGTGGATGACTCGTGATTATTTCCTTGATCTTATTGGAACGACGAATCTTATACCTGGTCCAAATTCTACAGAGATGACAATGCATTGTGGGTATGAAAGAGCTGGTAAAGCTGGTTTATTTGTTGCTGGTATTTCATTTATTTTTCCAGCAACTCTAATAACAGCACTATTAGCATATTTATATGTTGAATATGGTCAATTGCCAGAGGTAGAACCTTTTATTTATGGTATCAAACCAGCTGTCTTGGCCATCATTGCTGCTGCAATACTAAAACTTGGAAGAAAGGCTATTAAAAATACAGAGCTTATTATCCTTGGTGTAATTGTTTTAATCGCGTGTCTTTTGGGAGTAAATGAAATTATTGCATTATTAATAGGTGGTCTTTTCGGTATGTTATACTTCTATTTAAAAACTAAAGCTCCAACTGATCTTAAATCAATATCACCAATCTTTATATTCTTAGGTGTAAATGTTACAGTGACGAAAATTACTAGTATTAAGCTTTTTCTAATTTTTTTAAAAGTTGGAGCTATTCTCTATGGCAGCGGTTATGTTCTTTTTGCGTATCTAGATGCGGAATTAGTAACTACAGGAATTCTTTCAAGAGCTGAACTTATTGATGCTATTGCAATTGGTCAGTTTACTCCAGGTCCTGTATTATCTACCTCAACATTTATAGGATATCAGCTGTCTGGTTTTACAGGAGCATTATTAGCAACCTCAGGTATTTTTCTGCCATCTTTTTTGTTTGTATTAATACTAAACCCATTTATTCCAAGAATGCGTAATTCTCTAATTTTAGGACATTTTTTAGACTCTGTAAACGTAGCTGCTGTTGCAGTAATGATAGCTGTTTTAATTGTGATGTCTAGAGAAACGCTTATCGAATGGCAAAGCGTTACAATTGCTGTAATCGGAATATTCTTAACGTTCAAGACCAAAATTAGCACCATTTGGACTATCATTATTGGCGCACTTTTAGGGTTTCTTTTAATCACTTTTACGGCATAAAAAAAGCTATCATATTAATGACAGCTTTTTTTATGTGCAAAACATTTGCTATTCTTCTTGATCTGCATTAGAAGGCTCTGTGTTATTAACAACTTGCTCTTCAACAACATTAATAGTTGCCGGCTCTACTGTGCTATCAAATGAATCATGATACTCTTCTAATAAGCTCATTGTAGATTTAATCAAATCTTTAGTTTCTAATAATAAACTAAAATAAAGTGTAGTATTTTTTGGACTTGATTCTTCAGTTCTAGTTCGTGCAACTTGCTTTTTAATTTTCTCTTTAACTAATTTATAAACTTCAGTTCGTTCATTTAAAATAGCACCAATTTGCTCAAAAGATTCTGATTTAAAAGCAACTCTCGTATCTTCAAACAACACTTCCAATTTATCATCTAATTCTTTTAATTCTTTAATTTGGCTAAATTTAAGCTTCTTATGATTATTATTAATATGCTTATAACTAATCTTAGAAATATATTCTAAAGACTGAGTCATGTCTTGTAGGTATCCTAATATGTTAATATAAAAATCACTAGCACCTATACTAGACTCATCTAAATTTTTAATAAAATAAAATACATTATCTCGTAAATCATCAACTTCATCCGTTAGTTTTAGAACTTGCTTCTTACTCTTTTTCAATAAAGTTAAATCTTGTTTAGCAAGACCAACTACAGCATTTGAATAAATTCTATTTGTTCGTTTCACAACATTTGCAATATTACTTGCACTCTCATGTATAACACCTTGAACTGAGCTACTTTCTGCTCGTACTAGGCTATCTTCAGCTTTTACTTCTTTAGATTTTTTATTGTGAGAAATATAGTTTCTTATCAATAATGCAAACGCCAATACTAATAATAGAGGAAACATTACTGAGAGGTTCAAGTTTAATAGATATGCAACTAATGCTGCAGCTGAAAAAGCACTAAATGCAGTAAAGAACCAGCCTCCAATAACATTTAATACTCCTGCAACTCTATATACTGCACTTTCAGCTCCCCAAGCTCTATCAGCAAGTGAAGTACCCATAGCTACCATAAATGTTACATAAGTAGTAGATAGTGGCAATTTATACGATGTTGCAATTGATATTAAAACAGCCGCAACCATTAAATTCACTGCAGCTCTTACTAAATCAAACGCTGGTAATTCATGAACCTTATCTTTTGATAATTTAATTACTGGTGTTTCAAATTGTTTTTCAATTTTTGATTGCCATGACTCTGGTAAAATGTAAGATGACATTTGAGACATTCCCATTGCTGCTCTTACAAATCCACGAGACAAAAAATTAGGCTGAAAACGTTCTTTGGTTTCACCTTGGCTTGATAGGTCTAAAGATGTTTTCACCACTCCTTTTGCTTTAGTAGAAAACCACAAAGTTAAAACCATAATCATACCTGCACCAAATAATAACCAGTTGTTAGTTGGCACTTTTTCTGCCAGTACATCCATTGGAAAAAGGTTTGCAGACATTCCAGAAGCTGTCCATTCATTGAATGCATTATAAGCGGCAACAGGTACACCAATAAAGTTAACTAAGTCATTACCAGAAAAAGCTAATGCTAAAGCAAAGGTTCCAACGATAATGATGAGTTTATAAATATTGGTCTTTAAAAATTTTATAATTAAAAACGATAACAAGGACCAAAAAACTGAACTTACTAATACAATCGACAAAACCTGAGCTTCTAAAAAATCTTTCATAGTTCCTCCACCCAAGATATCAAAAGATTCTTTCGCATAAGAAGTTCCTTTTAAACCCTTCATAAAAATAAAGTA
>NZ_JBGCCX010000002.1:0-5732 GCF_045105015.1 Psychroserpens sp. | reverse complement strand
CGACCTATAAATTTGAGATGCGTTGCAGCATCTATGAATGATTTATCAATTTTAAATCGACTACGTATTACGAAACCATCATACTTATGGATATTATTTTGAATGCCTTCTTTGGAAGACGAATAATCCACGTCATTTATAAACCCTAATGCGTTGAGTTGTTCAATGAGTAACGGATGATTGCTATCTAAATGTAGTATTTTCATAGTTGTCATTTCGACATGAAGAACAGAGTGATTGAGAAACCTAATATTGAGATGTCTCGAATGCGCTCGACATGACAGTTATATTAAATTTCTGGATATTTGGTTTGAGTCATATCGTGATCTACTTTTCCTGTATGAGCTGTAGTTAGTTTTTCAAACAATAACAAATGTACTTCTTCATTGTTTTTAGTACTTGGATTGTGTTCTACACCTTTTGGAACCACAATCAATTCACCTTCATTTACAATTTCAGTTCGATCTCTAAACTGCATGTGTAATGTGCCTTTAATGACTTGAAATAATTCGTCTTCATCGTCATGACTATGCCATACAAACTGTCCTTTAATTTTAGCTAAGATCACTTGCATATTATCGACAGTTGCAATACGATGCGGATGCCATTGTTTGGAGAATAAACTGTGTTTATGTTTAATATTAATAGGTTTCATAGGAATATACTTTGCGTGTTTAAAGTTACAAAGTTTTGCGTTAGTGATGGAGCATTTGTTGGAGCTCATTGAAGATAGCGACTTGCGAGAGCACGACCTTTAGGGAACGCCCTAAATTAAATGCCTAAAATCATTTTTGCAATCCAGAAATAGATTAAAATTCCGAATATATCATTACTCGTCGTAATAAATGGTCCTGTTGCAATAGCTGGATCAATACCTCTTTTGTCAAGAAATAGTGGCACAAATGTACCTATTAAACCAGCAACGATAATCACAACAATAAGTGAAACTGAAATGGCTAAAGCAGTGGTAAAATGGCCTTTAGTTGCCCAAACGAAAAGAAATAAAAAGACCGCTAAGATGGTACCGTTTAATGCAGCCAGAAGCATTTCTTTTATTAAACGACTATTGATACTTCCTTTAACGTCGTCATTTGCTAAACCTTGAACAATAATTGCACTAGATTGCACACCTACATTTCCTGCCATTGCGGCAATTAGTGGTGTAAAAAAGAACAATAGTGCATATTTTTCAAAAATACCTTGAAAGCCTTCCATGATTAAAAACGCTCCAACACCTCCAACAAGTCCTAAAAACAGCCATGGTAATCGTGCTCTAGTGAGTTCAATAATGCTATCATCTGCTTCAACGTCACCTGTGATACCTGCAGCCATTTGGTAATCTTTATCAGCTTCCTCCTTTAAAACATCAACGATATCATCAATAGTAATTCTTCCCAATAAAGTTTGTGCATCATCAACAACAGGAATGGCTTCTAAATCATATTTTGCCATTACTTTAGCAACATCTTCTACATCATCATGAACGTTTACCCAATCTACAGTGTCTTTAGAAATTTCTGCTATTTTTTGTTCACTTTTTGCAACAATTAGATCTTTAAGTGATAAGCGTCCAATGAGTTTATCTTCTTTATTGACTACATAAATAGAATGCACTCTGGTGACTTCTTTTGCTTGCCCTCTGATACGACGCAGACAGCCAGCAACAGTCCAAGTTTCGTAAACTTTTACTAATTCTTTGGCCATCAAACTACCAGCAGTATCGTCTTCGTAGGTAAGTAGCTCGGTAATTTCTTCACGATGCTCGTCATCTTCAATTCTAGAGATTACTTCTGCCTGACGTTCTTCAGGAAGTTCTGCAATAATATCTGCAGCATCATCGGTGTCTAGTTCTTCAACCTCCTCAGCAATTTCTTTAGCGGATAGGTTTTCAAGTATTTTTTCTCTGGTATCTTCATCAAGCTCAGTTAAAATATCTGAAGTGGTTTCAGAATCTAATAATTTGATGACGTATACAGCATCTTCAAGATTTAATTCGTCTAGAATTTCGGCAACATCAGCATAATGATATTCATTTAAAAGCGTTTTTAACTCTTTGTCACTTTGGTTAGCGACAAGAAGTTCTACTTGCTCAATGAGATCATCGGTAAGTTCAAATTGTATGTTATCTTTTTCTTCTATCAAGTTAGATGAATTAGTCTTTAACGTCGTTTTCAATCAGTTGTGTTAATTCTAAAAATGAATCAACAGTAAGTTGTTCAGGACGTTTGCCAAAGATAACATTTGCTTTTAAATTATCTGAAAGATTGAATGTTTTTAAACTATTCCGTAGTGTTTTTCTGCGTTGTTGAAAAGCTGTTTTTACGACTCTAAAAAATAGTTTTTCATCCACTGGTAAAGTGAAGTTTTCTTTCCGTTTTAATAATAATACTCCTGACTCTACTCTAGGAGGAGGATTAAAAACAGTTGGAGGCACAGTGAATAAGTATTCAGCATCATAAAAAGCCTGAGTTAATACTGAAAGAATCCCGTAAACTTTACTGCCTTCTTTAGAGCAGATTCGTTGCGCAACTTCTTTTTGAAACATTCCAGAAAATTCTGGTATTTGTTCACGCATCTCTAAGGTCTTAAAAACAATTTGAGTAGAGATGTTGTATGGGAAATTACCTATGATTGCAAAGGGTTGATCTTTGAAAATTTCAGTTAAATCGTATTTTAAAAAATCTTTTTCATAAACACGACTAGCTAAATTAAGGTAATTTGATTTTAGGTATTCTACTGATTCTGCGTCAATTTCAATGACATGTGTTTTGATGTCTTTTTTTAGCAAATATTTGGTAAGTACACCCATTCCTGGACCAATTTCTAAGACATCGTTATACCCATTTAAACTTAAGGTGTTTGCAATTTTTTCTGCAATCGACTCGTCGGTTAAAAAATGCTGACCTAAATGTTTTTTTGCTCTAACTGACATATTCTTTATTTGAATTTTACTGAATATTCATCCACAATTTGTAATTCTGTTCTGAACGCTAATGATTTTCCAGCAAATCGAGTTAGTCCATCTTGTCGCAATTTTTCGGCATCCTCTTTATAGTAAGCATCAAGTGCTTCTCTAGAATATGAACGATATTGAATGGAGTAGGTTTGGCCTCCCATTTCCTCTTCAACTAAGACTTTTGTTAAAGTTGCCTTTTCAAATTTTCCAGTAGACAATACTTGAGGAATGTGCTCTTTTATCCAAAGTAACCATTCATCATGAATGCTGTCATCGATATTGACAGTCACGTTGTAAATGTACATGTGTTTATAAATTATAAATTCTTTACAAATAACAGAAGTTCTTTCTCGTCATCAAAAGGTTTTATTGTTTTTTGGTAAGATAAGCCTAATTTTTCCAAAAGATGAATTGAAGGTTTGTTAATTGGAAGCGTTATTGCAGAAAGCGTTTTAATATTGAATGTGTTTTTAGCAAGCTTTACAATTGCTGTAGCGGCTTCAAAACCATAGCCTTTTTTATAATATTCAGGAAGCAAGGAAAAACCAATATCAACATGCTCTAAATTATTACGTTTTAGTAAACCTGTAGTACCAATTGATTTTAAATTTTCGTCTTTTATTTGAATTTTATAATAGCCGTAACCATATGTTTGGTAACATTTAAGTTGGTTATTTTCGATATGATTTCGAGCTTGATCAAGCGTTTTAACATTCCTGTCACCATTATATTTTAACCAACCAGATGTATTCATCAATTCTAGAAGAAACGATGCATCATCTACTGTGATTTTTGAGAGTACAAGTCTTTCAGTTTCTGCTATTATCATTAGTTTGTAATGCTACAGATTAGTTAATTGCATCACCACGAAGCATTCTAAAACGTTTCCTGGCTTCTATAAAATAGATGCTGTCTTCGTGATTAAAAATAATATTTTCATACAAAGGTTTTGCTTTTTCTGGCTCACCTAATTGGGTTTGATATAATTGGGCTAAATAAAAATGAGCATCATCTGCTAAAATGTCATCCCTGTAATTTGCAATTATATATTCGTAGTTAACCAAAGCCTTTTCATATTGTTTTGTTTTTTCAAACAATTTAGCTTGCATATATAGAGCTTGATCTTCTATAGTTTCACCTTTGTGTTCTTTCAAAATTGTATCTAAAAGTGAAATGGCATCTTCGTTTTTGTTTTGAAAAGCAAACAAATCTGCCTTAGAGTAAAGGCGTAAAGCCGCATGAAGAGAGTCTTCTTGAATATTATCTGAAATAAGTAGTTTTAAATCTAAAGCATCGTTTGCAATGAGTTGTGATGTTGAAGATTTTAAAATTTTAAGTTGAGATTCGGCCCATTCAAAATCACCTTTATAATAACTGGTTTTTGCCACTTTATATCTCGCTTGTTGAGAAATAGTACTGTTTTTTAAATTGGCTTGTATTTGAGAATAGTATATTAAAGCTTCATTAAACTTTTCTTGAAACACTAAAATATCTCCTAATTTTAGTTTTACAGTAGCTTCTTGAAATAACGATAATTCTAATTCTAGGCTTTCTTTTAAAAAATTACTGGCTTCTTTTGGCTCATGTAAATTAAACGCCAGAAAATCTCCATAAGCAATTTGTAGCGAAATGGTTTGCTCGTATGTACCATATTGCTTAAAAAGTTCTTGATATTTTTCTTGAATATCTTTAAGTTCTTTTTTATTGGCATTCTTGACTTCAATATCAAGGCGGTATTGATGAGCCGTAAGTCTGGTCTCAATATCTTGAGAGTTTTCTAATATATAATTAAAAATAGTGTTAGCAGTTTCATATTTTTTTTCATTTACAGCAGAGAGTGCTAGATCTGTAATACGACCTAAGCTTTCCGGATTTCTTTTGTACAAAGCTTTTTCTTGTACAAAAGCTTTATTGTATGCTTTTTCTTGAATATATAACCAACTAAGCATATCATACCACATTTCATCAGGTTGTGCTTGAATTTTTTTTAGCAGCAGTTTTCTGAGTGTTATGTTATTTTCATTATCACTATTTTCAGAAATAAAATCACTAAATGCACGTTTGCCATTATTCAAAAATGTAGGCTTAGATTGTATGTAGTCAATATAATTTGAAAACATCTCTTCAATGTTTCCAAGTTCACCATAAATACGAGCTAGCTGAACATTATAATTTTGTTTAGGATTAAGAATCATTCCCTTTTTGTAAACAATAATGGCTTTTTCTAGTAAACTATGATCTTGAAGTCGTTTTGCCACACTGTAAGTAAATGCTGGGTTTTGGTCTATAGCAATGATCGCATCAGTATAATAAGTTTCAGAAATTTCAGTATCACCTTTAAGTTGATAGTTGTAACCTAGTTCTACAAGTAGAGATGGATTATTGCTTTTTGAAATTCGTTCTAATAAAATAATTTGCGCATCATCATATTGTTCTAATTGTTGATGTGTTTCAATAAGTTTATAGAGGTATTTGTAGTTGCCTTGGTTTTTTTCGTAAAGCTTTTTGTAAGAGATAAGTGCTTTTTCAAATTCACCACGTTTGAAATAACTATCTGCTAATTGTTCGTTTTGCGAAGAACCAAGCATACACGAAAAAATAAAGATGATAATTAAAAATTGCTTCATGCCACTAATTTATGTAAATATAACTTATGCTGTACTTACATATTGTGAATGTTTTTATAAAAAAATGCCTAAACGTGAGTTTAGGCATTACCAATCAAAATAAATGTGCTATTAATCATTGTATAAAAATGATTCAATTATTCTGCTGT
>NZ_JBGCCX010000001.1:0-13938 GCF_045105015.1 Psychroserpens sp. | reverse complement strand
ATCTGTAGTAGATTTAACGGTAAGAACTAAAAAAGAAACGTCTCTAGAAGATATTAAAGCAGCAATGAAAAAAGCAGCTGATGGTTCTATGAAAGGTGTTTTAGGTTATACTGAAGATGCTGTTGTATCTCAAGATTTTGTGAGCGAAGAAAGAACAAGTGTTTTTGATGCCGATTCAGCAATTGAATTAAACTCAAAATTCTTTAAGCTTGTTTCATGGTATGATAACGAATTTGGTTACTCAATTAAATTAGTAGATTTAGCTTTAAAAGTTAATTCTCTTTAATAATATTCATTTTAAATCCGTAGTTGATGTTGCTTTATAGTTTCATTTATCTACGGATTTATTTTTAACTTACCGTCATGATTTTAATAACAGATAGCGGCTCTACAAAATGCGATTGGATTGTCATTGATAGTAATGGAGAACAAATCCATGAAAAAATACGTACTAAAGGACTTAATCCTGCAATTTTAAAAGAAAAAAAATTAGACAAAATCATTAGGAAAAGTGATGAGCTGATGCAATTTAAAAATCAGGTCACACATGTGTTTTTTTATGGTGCTGGATGCGGAACTACAAAACCAAAATTAATGCTTTCAGAAATATTAGAGTCTATTTTCAGTAATGCTGTAGTTGATGTTCAAGAAGACACAATGGCTGCAGTGAGAGCAACAATAAATCATAACTCTGAAGCTTCTGTAGTTTGTATTATGGGTACAGGTTCTAATTGTAGCTATTTTGATGGAAGTAAATTACACCAACGCGTACTATCGTTAGGTTATACTTTAATGGATGATGCCTCTGGAAACTATTATGGTAAAGAATTGATCAAAGACTATTATTTTAATTACATGCCAGAAGATATTAAAATAGCTTTCGAACATAAGTATAATTTGGAAGCAGATTTTATCAAATACAATCTTTACAAGCAACCGAATCCAAATGCCTATCTAGCAAGTTTTGCTGAATTTATGTTTTTAAATAAAGAATCCAAATATATTATTGAACTTATAAAAAAAGGAATTCGTGTGTTTACAAAAAACATGATTTTTCAATATAAGGAAGAATTAAAAACCGTACCAGTACATTTTGCTGGTTCTATAGCATTTTTTGCTGAAGACGAAATCCGTCAGGTAGCAGATGAACTAGGATTTACTGTTGGAAATTTTGAAAGACGTCCTATTGAAGGTCTAGTGAAATATCACGTTAATCAATTAAAAAATTGATAAATAAATCATTTCTATAACAAAAAAGGGTATTAGTTTAACACTAATACCCTTTTTTTGTTTATTTAATATAATCCTACTTAATCCATCCTTTTGCAGTTGACATTTTAGCAAACCATACTAAAAAAGCACAGACTAAAATAACCATAATTGGCATTACTGGACTTGCACCTTCAACAGTAAATATAATATATAATTGTTGAATTGTAGCTGTAATAAATGAGATTACAAATAGAACAAACGCCCATTTTTTTCTAATTAATAAAGCCAAACATCCTAAAGCACCACAAAAAACAGCTAGCGCAAATGCAGCAGTATACCAAGCTGGGTGTTCTACTAAAAATTCTGCTTGTTGTTCCTCTGGAAGTGCAGCAATCATGTCTTCTGTCATAAAAGCATGAGTGAGGTACATTAAAACTCCCATTCCATTCCACAAAAGTGCAACTACAGCAATAATCCAAAACCATACTGGTGGTTTTGTGTTTGATAATTCAGTCATAATATTTAAAATTTAGTTAGTTATCGATAACAATTTATGAAAATAAACTATAAAATATAAAAAAACCTTCCTTGTTTTGCGATTTTCGCAAAGCCAAGAAAGGCAATAACTTTTAAGAAAACTGATGTTTAATCTTCTACAACATGCAAAACAGGTGTTTTATTTACCCATTTTCCATTTTTAGATTCACCAAGGATGAGTACGTCTTTTGATTGTTCGTATTCCTTAATGGTTCTCATCATTTGTTCTTTAGTATCTCTATGAAGTTTAATACCAGAATTTTTTCCTTTGTTTCTTATTTCGATATAAAATCCATCTCTGAATTTTATAGGCTTTGTTGGAGGTCTTCCCATGGATTATATTTTATGAAGGATTCAATTTGCATATTAGTGAAAATAAAATAGATATGCAAGCCTTCGTTTAATTTAACAAAAGTAAATATGTAAAGAACAACATAATAGCAATTTAGATAACTAATAATTATTAATTTATTGATGAATACTATACCGAAAAGATTTTATACTTTTAGCTAGAGCCTATTATTAAATTTATCATGAAAGTTAAAACTAAAAAAAGAGCTTATAAAGCGACAAATCTTCCTCCTGGAACAATGAAATATAAAGGGAAGAAGCAGTCTCTAAAGACAGTTATTGATATTATTAATTATTCTAATCAAGCGTTTACAAAAATTGATTGTAATGATGTTGAAGACGGTTTTAATTTTGAAGGTAATCAACAAGTAACTTGGATTAATATTAACGGACTCAATAATTTAAAAGATATAGAAAAATTAGGAACACATTATAATCTACATCCTTTAACCTTAGAAGATATTGTAAATACGAGTCAAAGACCTAAGTTTGAAGAATTTCAAAACTATTTCTTTGTGGTATTCAAAATGTTATACTTTGATGACAAGGATATATTACAATATGAACATTTGAGTATGGTTGTTGGTCCAGATTATGTTCTCACATTTCAAGAAGCTGATGGCGATGTATTTGATAATCTTAGAAATAGGATAGAAGTTGCTAAAGGGCGAATCCGATCTCAAGGAGCTGATTATCTAATGTATGCTATACTTGATGCTATTGTTGATAATTATTTTACAGTCATTGAAGCAGTTGGTGATAAAATTGAGGACTTAGAATCTAATATTTTTGAAACGCAAACAAATAATTCAACAACACCTAACCAAATCCAAGACTTAAAACAAGAAGTTTTAAAAATTAGACGTTCTATTTTACCATTGCGAGAAGTTATCAATCGACTAGAAAAATCAGATAACACAATCATTAATGTAAAATCTCAAAGTTATATTAGAGATTTATACGATCATATTATTCAAGTAAACGAATCTATAGACCTATATCGAGAAATGGTTTGGGGTTTAATGGATATGTATATGACTATCATTAGTAACAAAATGAATGAAGTCATGAAAGTACTTACCATTATTGCAACAATTTTTATTCCGCTTACGTTTATTGCAGGAATCTATGGTATGAATTTTACCAATATGCCAGAGCTTCAATCGGAAAATGGTTACTTCATTCTGCTTGGTGCTATGTTTGTACTTTTTATCATTATGTTAATTTATTTTAGAAACAAAAAATGGCTTTAACATAATTTAAGTTAAATAAAACTTAACATCGTTAAAGGTCGTTAAACCTCTTGTCAAATTTCAAATAACCTGTAGTTTATATAGTGTAATTAATTATTAACACTAAAAAATTTATAAAAATGAGTTATTTGAACATGAAAGATGAAAAGTTAATACCAGTTGTTGTAGAATTAAATACACTTTTAGCTAACTACCACATATACTACCAAAAGCTAAGAAGTTTTCATTGGAATATTTTAGGAGAAAACTTTTTTGATTTACACAACAAGTTTGAAGAATTATACACAGATGCTCGAACAAAAATTGATGAAGTTGCTGAACGTATATTAACGTTAAGACATCATCCAATGAGCAATCTAAGTGATTATCTAGAAATTTCAAAAGTTAAAGAAGTGTCTCCTTTAAAAACAGATAGAGACATGGTACTAGAAATTCTAAGTGATCATAAAATACTACTAGGCCAAATGACTGAAGTCATTGATAAGGCTGAAAATGCTTCAGATGAAGGTACAATTGATTTAATTGGTGCCTACATTAGAGAAATGGAAAAAACGAGTTGGATGCTCAATGCATGGACTAAAAACACATCAGACAAACTTAAAGTCGATACCATTTCATAACAAATTAATAAAAACATTTAATCATCACAGTCTTTGTAGACTAAAAAGTAACGTGTATCAAACCAACATTTGATATTGGTTTGATGACATACTATACCATAAACTATTTTTAAACAGAAAAGAAAATGAAAGAGCAATTAAATACAGCATTCAGCAACTTAACAAATAAACTTATAGGTTGGTTTGATGCTATCATACAAAATATTCCCAATTTAGTTCTAGCAATTATTGTACTTGTAAGTGCTTATTATATAGCAAAATATGTTAATAAGATAACCTATAAATTGGTTTCAAAGAAGGTTCAACAAGAATCTATTAGCAGTATTATTTCAAGAATAAGTGCCGTTTCAGTAGTGCTTCTAGGGTTATTTCTTGCATTAGGAATTTTAGATTTAAGTAAAACCTTAACTTCATTATTAACTGGAGCAGGAGTAGCTGGATTAGTTATTGGTTTAGCGCTACAAGGTACATTATCAAACACTATTGCTGGTATAGTAATTTCGTTTAGAAAGAAAATACAAATTGGTAATTGGGTAGAAACCAATGGATATTCAGGTGAAATTATTGATATTAATTTAAAGGACTTTACATTAAAAGAAGCTGATAATAATATGGTGGTAATTCCAAATAAAATGATTTTGGAAAATCCATTAAAAAATTACTCGCTAACTACCAAAATGAGAGTGTTTATTGAATGTGGAGTGGGTTATGAATCCGATTTAGAATTTGTTGAACAACTTACAAAACAAACAATCGCTAATACTTTTGATCAAGTAAAAACTCCAGAAGATGTTGAGTTTTATTACACTGAATTTGGAGGTAGTTCAATAAATTACCTTTGCAGATTTTGGATAGATGCTGAAAGTATGCTTGAAAAATTAAAATCAAAAACAAAAGCTATAA
Source organism: Psychroserpens sp. (assembly GCF_045105015.1). Taxonomy (GTDB): domain Bacteria; phylum Bacteroidota; class Bacteroidia; order Flavobacteriales; family Flavobacteriaceae; genus Psychroserpens. The sequence goes on along the minus strand of NZ_JBGCCX010000001.1, from coordinate 9,062 downwards.
TTGAAATAAAAAAGGCTTACGATAAAGAAGGTATAAACATTCCTTTCCCTATCAGAACATTGCAATTTGATAATAAACTCAATGTAAAAGCACCAGAATTGCAAGAGGCTTTTTCTAATAATTAAAATAGAACCATAAGTTCTGATCGTCAGATACTAAAAATACAAACCTTAAAACTTTAAAAATATGTTACGTTGGACAATCACATTTATCATAATTGCAATAATCGCTGCCATTCTAGGATTTGGTGGAGTAGCTGGAGCATCAGCTGGAATAGCTAAAATATGCTTCTATATTTTCATAATACTATTTGTACTCTCACTAGTTAAAGGCCTTATTAAGAAGTAATTGAAACATTATAATCATTATATTAATCTAAAACATATCAAAATGAAAAAACTCACATATATATTTATCGCATTATTTAGTCTTAGTTTAATCACTACAAGTTGTAGAGAAGAAAAATCTACTGGTGAAAAAATAGAGGAAGTAGTTGAAGAGACTGGTGAGGCTATTGAAGACACTGCAGATGATGTCAAAGATGAAGTTGAAGATGCTATAGATGACAACTAAATAATAAAATAAAATTTTAATACACTAAAGGTCTCGATTTTAAGTCGAGACTTTTTTTGTAATTTTAAACTGAAAATAAACTAACTATGGCAACTCCTAAATTCAACAAAAACATACTAGAATTCTTCAAAACATTAGAAAAAAATAATAATCGTGATTGGTTTAATGAACACAAACCAGAATTCAAAGCCAATGAAGCTGTTGCTAAAAGCGCTTATAAGCAAATATTCGATAACCTAAATGCACATGATCAAATTGAAAAATTTAAGATGTTTCGCATTTATCGTGATGTACGTTTTTCAAAAAACAAACTGCCATACAAAACACATTTTGGAGGTTCATTTAGTAGAAAAAAACCTGAATTAAGAGGTGGTTATTATTTGCATGTTCAACCAAATAATGAATCGTTTATTGCTACTGGATTTTGGGAACCAAATAAAGAAGACTTATTACGAATTAGACGAGAATTTGAACAAGACGATCAAGAGATCAGAGAGATTATTAATGATAAAACCTTCAAAAAAGTTTGGGGAGAATTCGTTGGTAATGAATTAAAAACGGCTCCACGTGATTTCGATAAAGAACATCCTGCTATCGATCTCATTAGAAAAAAGCAATTTATTTTCACTAAAAAGTATTCAGATACAGAAGTAACAAGTGCAAATTTTATAGATAATGTTGATACTTCATTTAAGGCTATACGACCATTTTTTGACTATATGAGTGATGTACTCACAACAAATCTAAATGGAGAATCCATCATTTAAATAGCTTTCGCTAAAGGCTGAGTAAACAATTGAATATTACTTACCAAACGCTCCTTTACAATATTCATCATACGCTTATTTAAAGCTGAAGAGTTCTGGATATACAATTGATATTCTTCCACAGTAAACTGTCCGATAATCATACCTTTTACTGAATTTCTAAACTTCATATCTTTATTAATAGCATTTTCAATATAAGCCATTTGTTTAGGTAAGGATAAATCATAAAAGACATTTTTACGTTTATCGATATAGTTTCTAAACACAACTACAAGCAAATGATTTTGCATTTTAATAATCGGACGCAAGGTTGCGTTTTGAAAACATTCGTCTTCAGACATATTTGAATTCACATGTGCAGAAGCGATAATCGGACGTATCGCTTTTAAATTTGTAGATCGATCATTCATGGCTTTTTATTTTAACTAAAAATAGATATTATGATTGCCTGAAACTTGATACTATATATATATTGTTAACTGTGTTATTAACAAATACAATTTTTAAATTCTGAGATTGATTAATGCAATGTCAATTTGTTCTATTTAAAGAGACAAACTTATATCTTTGGTAAAAAGAATTATATGAGATTTCACACACGCAAATGGGTTAAACCACAAGATTTAAATCCGAATCAAACATTATTTGGTGGCCAGTTGTTAGCTTGGATTGATGAAGAGGCTGCTTTGTATACGATTATTCAATTAGAGAACTCTAAAATTGTTACGAAATACGTTTCAGAAATTAATTTCATGGCCTCAGCAAAACAAGGTGACATTGTAGAAATTGGCATTGAAGTTATAAAATTTGGCAAATCGTCATTAACTTTAAAATGCGAAGCGCGTAATAAAATGACTAGAGAAACCATATTAACAGTTGATAATATTATTATGGTCAACTTAGGCGAAGATGGTAAACCTGCACCACATGGTAAAACTGAAGTCGAATTTGTGCGAGATCGATTAGAAGACTAATTTAAATTAATTTAGACCTTCAAAATTAGTAGGATATTCAAAAACTTCTAAATTAAAATAAGACACAGCGTCAAGAGCATGATCAAAAAGATCTGCCATAATGTATTCGTAATTTTCCCAACGCTTATCGCTACTAAAACAGTAAATCTCTAAAGGCAATCCATGAGGTGTGGATTCTAGTTGCCTTACCATTATTGTCATGTCTTTATTTACTGCAGAGTGATTTTCAATATAGGTTTGCATGTATTTTCTAAATACACCAACGTTGGTTAGATTTCTTCCGTTTATTAAAATTGATTTATCAATATCATTTTCAGAATTAAAATTAGAAATATCATTTTGACGAGATTCTAAATAATCAGATATCAACTGAATGCCTTTCAGTTTTGTAATATCAGCTTCCGTTAAATAACTAATACTTTTAGCTTTCAGAATAATAGAACGCTTAATACGTCTACCACCAGAAGATTGCATACCTCTCCAGTTTTTATAAGCATCAGAAATGAGCGCATAAGTCGGAATATTGGTGATAGTCATATCAAAATTCTGGACTTGAACAGTCGATAAGTTAATTTCAATAACAGCACCATCAGCTCCATATTTCTCCATAGTAATCCAGTCTCCAATTCGGACACTATCATTAATTGCCACTTGAATACTAGCCACAAAGCCTAAAATAGTATCTTTAAAAATCAATAATAAAATAGCTGATGCTGCACCGAGTGTGGTAAAGAATTTAAGAAATGATAAGTCAATAATAATTGCTAGGATAGAAGCAATACCAATGATCCATAAAAACAACATTGCTACTTGAATGTAACTATCAATAGGCTTATCTTTAAGTTGTGGTATTGTTTTAAAATAGGACTCAAACGTTTTTAAAACACTTCTAATGATCCAAATGGTTAATACAATGCCATAGACTTTAATTATCATGACGATATATGTCTCAAACTGTGGAAAGTCATGAAATACTATGGGAAACAATTTAATACTAAGCACCAAAGGCACCAAATGAGCAATCCGTCTAGGTGCGCGATGTTTAACTAATAAATCATCAAAATTGGTTTTCGTGTTTTCAGAGAAACGATTTGAAAAATTTATGATTATTCGTCTTGTTAATCGATCTGCAATGAAAAGTACAATTGCAATAATGATGAATAGGCAAATCATATTGAGATACTTCGCAGTAACTTCAGAAACACCTAAGGACATAAAATGATCGAAAAAGAAATGACGAATGCGTTCCATTTAGTTAGCTTTTTTTAAGTAGGTTCTATCCACATAAAACGTTCCGAAAGGAATCACAGAAGCGGCAAGAACAATGAGTAATGTTTTACTGTTCCATTTGAGTTTTGGAGCTAATAAAACTGCCATTACAATATAAGCTATAAACAATAAACCATGAGGCATTCCAAGTAGTTTTACATACTGTGGATCATCAGCTAAATACTTAATTGGTGTCGCAATAAAAAGTAATAAAATATAAGAAATTCCTTCTAATAAAGCAACAATTTTAAAGCTATTAAATAATGAAAACATAGAATTGATATTTAGATACAAAAATACCTTATATCACTTATTTTATCTAGTTTTTTGATTACTTTTTTAGATCATGTATAAGCATCAAAAAAGCTACTGAATTCACAGTAGCTTTTTATTGGATTAATTAAACTATAAGTGGTTAAGCTTACTATTCGTTAGAATTCATCAATGCAAAAAACTTATCGATATTTGGTAGAATAACAATACGTGTTCTTCTATTTTTTGATCTATTTTCTTTTGTATCGTTATCTACAAGCGGTTGATAGTAACTACGACCAGCAGCAATTAATTTTTCTGGAGCGACACCATGATCTTTCTGTAATTTTTTAACTACTGAAGTTGCTCGTAACACACTTAAATCCCAGTTATCTTTTACTGAAGCTGTACTCTTTAATGTTTTATTATCTGTATGACCTTCAACCATTATATCTAAACTTTCTTCAGAGTTTACGACATTCGCAATTTTTTGAAGAATTTCATTTGCCTTTTTACTAATTTTATAACTACCAGAATCAAATAGCATTTTATCTGAAATTGAAATCATTACGACAGTCTCTTCAATATTAATTGAGATATCTTCATCTTCTTCAATATTATCCAAAGATGATTTTAAGTTGAATTGCATCGCTAAATTCATAGAATCTTTTAATGTTTTTGCTGTTGCCATATAAGCAGGAGGTACTTTTTTTAGTGATTCTCTTAAAGCTACTTTCTGATTTTCAGAAATGACTGCACCATCAACATTAACTAGTTTAGCATTATTGTCTTCAGTTAATGAATTAATTTTTGCATTATAATCATTTACACGTGCTTCAATAGCAGCAAATTTACCTTCAAGTTCTTCTTTTTCAACCTTTGTTTTAGTAAGCTCACTTTTGATTTGTCCGTTTTCAGTTTCAAGAGCGACATATTTTTTCTTTGATACACAGGCTGTTAAAAATAAAGCTGATAATACAATTACAGAAATTCGTTTCATAATGTTTTAATTTGAGTTTTAGTTTATATAGTTATCTACGGAAGTAAACCAGATATGGATTTTTTAAAGGCTTACTTTTTATTAACAAGCCGTTTTTTATTTCTGAATAGTTCAACTATATTTATACATCTACAATACAACCTACAAAGGCTATGAGTATATTTAATAATAATCGAAAATCATTGATAAACAAAAAGAGCATTTCAAAATACTTACTATATGGAATAGGAGAAATCACACTTGTAGTCATAGGAATATTGATTGCCATAAATATTAATAATTTCAAAGAAAAAAAAGCTTCTGAAAATAAACTAAAAACCTATCTCAAAGTTTATAAACAAGATTTAGAAATCGATACGTTAATTATCGGTCAGGCTTTAAAATATGTAGGTGATAGAAAACAATATTTTCAAATGTTCTTGAGTGATACTGTTTCGCAAAGCAGTTATGCAACAAATCCTCAAGGTTATGGAATTACATTATCGTATTTTCCTTTCAATCTACAACAAAAGGGGATAGGGCTACTAGAAAATTATATCAACGACACAGAAATTGAACAAGATTCAGTAATTACAGATCTACTAGCGAGTCATCGTATTTTAGAAAACTTTGTAAATACTTCCATAGATAAAATTAGTAGCGATATCGATAATAACATGTTGTATCTAAAAGAGAATGAACCTTGGGTAGCAGATTTACTTCAAGGCAAACTTAATGACCCTGAATTGATGTCATATTACTTAAGCAAGAAATATAAAGCACGATTAGCTGTTCATTCTGGATTAATTTATGGCAATCTAGAACCTCAATTAAAAAACCTTTTGAACTTTCATAAACAAACGATAAGTAAACTCGATGAACGCTTAAAAAAGAAGTAAGACCATGAAACTATTCAATAAACAGCGTTTTAATTTAATACCAAGTAAACACATGAAGAAGTACATATTGTATGCCATAGGTGAAATTATTCTTGTTGTTATTGGTATTTTGATTGCATTAGCTATTAATGACAGGAATACTAAGATTGCTGATGAAAAAGAACTAGAAAGAATTATAACGTTGATTGAAGTAGACTTACAAAACGATTTAGTTGAAGCTAAAGATATTCTTAAAAGTACAAAAGACAACTACAAATTATTAACGAATGTCTTATATAATTCTAAATTCAAAGACTCAATTGAAGATTGTGTCGATTGCAGATATATTATGACTCAAGGTCAAGTTGCTAGTTTTAATTCAAAAGGGTATGAGCTTCTTACAAGATTCAATAAAGAAGTAAAAACAACAAATAAGGCAGTAGATTCATTACTCAATTTTTATGAAAAATATGATCGTAATTTCTTTGATTTTCAAAATGAAATCATTTTGAATGAAGTCGTAGATAACATGAAATATTTAAGAGATAACTTCGACTGGTATTCTGAATATTATATTGGTTCAACTTGTAATGATCAATGTCTAGAATACTTTCAAAGCAGTGATTATATTAATCGTTTAACGTACTATGAAGCATTGTTCTTTGATAATTATTTATATCTAATCGATAGTTATCAGAGTGATATAAATAAAATGATTCACTTTTTAGACTTAAGAAAATCATGAAATTATTCAATAAACAGCGTTTTAATTTAATACCAAGTAAACACATGAAGAAGTATCTATTGTATGCCATAGGTGAAATTGTATTGGTTATTATTGGGATTTTAATCGCATTAGGCATTAGCAATTGGAATCAAAATAAACAGCTTAAAAACGATAATATTGATTTACAAAAAAAAGTATTGGTACGATTAAAGAAAGATATTATTACTGTTCAAAATTTTCAAAAAGACATAGACACATTAAATCAAACCTATCTAAAGGTGTTAGATCGTAAATACGATAAAAGTAAAGTGAATGAAAATGGAGTAGTGAGTACAATTTTATTTGAAATGAACACCTTGCGAATTGATCAAGAATTAAATAATTTAATAGAAAATGCTGAATTAGATGACAGTGAAACGTCTCAAGAACTTATCAATTTAAATAGTACTTATCGACAGTATATGAAGTACTTTGAAAATATTGAAAAGTTAATTTTTGATAAAAAAACAGCCAATTTAGCTGAGTTAGAGAAGACACAACCTTGGTATACAGATTTGATTACTGATTTTGTGTGTCGTAATGATTGTATTAAGTATTTATTGTATGATGAAGGACATAAATCTAGGATTGCATCATCACGTTTTTTAATTGCTAGTGGTTACGGATCAATTGTAAATGAATTCGAAGAGATTCTAGTAGAATATAAAGATGAGCTTGAAGATGCATTATCAACGAAATGATTAATACAGGTTTCAAAACGTTTATGGCATCATCTTTGAATACTATTAAATAATTATTAAACAATACATTATATTACAATGAGTAAAGGAACAGTAAAATTCTTCAACGATGCCAAAGGTTTTGGTTTTATAACTGAAGAAGGTTCAGACAAAGATCACTTTGTACACATTTCTGGATTAATCGATGAGATTCGTGAAGGCGATGAAGTTGAATTTGAATTAACAGAAGGAAAAAAAGGATTAAACGCTATAAACGTAAAAGTTATTTAAACATACGCTTAACCGAAATTCTAAAAGCCCATCACAATGTGATGGGCTTTTTTATTGTATTTGAATAATTTTTTAGAGCACATTAAAGATTATAAATCCATAAATAAAGATGCGCAAGATTCTTAAGGATCCATAGATCATCACACTTTTAAATGGAAATTTAATGATCCCAGCAGTCATGCATGAAATAGCAAAGGGAACAGGTAATAATGCACCAATAATGATTAAAAATCCACCCCATTTTTTTGAGTTTTTTAGTTGCTTTTTCATTTTCACTTCTAAATAGCGATGCACAGATGGTATTTTAGTAAAAATTAGTCCTAAGCAATACGATGTTAATCCACCAAAATAAGACAAACCAGCCAATATCGTTAAGAAATACCAAGGCGAAGCCATTTTTCCAGCCCAAGCAATAAATATTTCAGGAGGAATGAGTCCAAGAATTGTTTCTGATAAGTAGAAAAAACTCAATACACCAAACACAGGAAGAATTTCAGTGAGTGCTACTAAAGATGCATTGATATCTACAAATTGATTCGTAATAAAAATTGCAGCAATAAAAGCAACAATATAAGGAAGAGCCGTTTTAATTGCAGACCATATAAAATCGTAAAATCCAGTATAACTATAATATTGATGCAAAAGTTGTAATCGGGATTTTTCCGAAGTAGAGCGAGTACGTGTAGGTTTCATTTGTAGGTTAAGTTTAGTTGGTAAATTTGGGATAGTAAATATAATATATGATTTTAATAATCGATTAAAATGTGTTTTTTTTCGATGAAATGCACAATTTTTTCTAATTTATAATAATTGAGCATGATGATCTTGTTTTTAATATTTGAGATAATTGTGTATTCAAAGTTTAAATTTTTCAGAAGACTAATACTACATACTATTCGAAATAATTTATCCAGTGGATGAATTATAGAGAATACACAAACTATGTGGAATGGTGTGAGAACATTGAATAATTCTATTTTACATAATATAAATTATAGTACAAATGCATTTGTATAGCTGTTTACATCAATGGTTCATTTGATAGCTATAATTCTATACTATGTAAAATACCCTAGAATAATTCGTCTATTAAAGACTACCGAGAATTTAGGGTCATTAAAACTATTTAATCGGTTTGCTTCGCAGAGTTGTTTTTATTTAAAATTTGGCTTGCTAGAATACTTAGGCACGTTTGTACTATAATTTGACGTTATGTAAAATATCCGCTGCCAACCGCATGATTGTTTTTACAAATCAAATTGCTTCTTGCAATTTATTTATAACACAATTTTCCAACGCTTGCCACCGCATTTAAAAAGCTAGTTTTGAGATGTTATTGAAATTTTGGCTTATTTGAACAATTGTGCGTAATATTTTTTTCTAAGTGATTCTAAGAGAATTTGCCATAAGAGCTTAAATTTTAAAAGAATAAAATTCTAAGCCCTTATTCTATTATTGCTTCTATTTAAGTTTTTTTTGAGTAATCTCTTTATTATGTAAAATAGAACTAACTAGAATATTTTGAACTACTTAAGTTTTATTAAATCTTTTTTTCTTGATAAAAAAAGAAACAAAAAAATCATGACTGCATATAATTTTGGAAACAATTACGTTTCGTTACACTATATTTTAG